>NZ_VTXG01000018.1:0-97948 GCF_013114515.1 Vibrio sp. AIC-3
GTGATAGTGTCCGTCGCCGTTTTACCATGCGCTAGTGCTTGAACTGCCGTGTTTTTGTTATCTAAATCGTAGGTCCAATTACCGTTATCTTTAAGATGTAGGGTGCCTAATTGACCTGCGATATCGGTATTCGAGAAGTGATCTTCGCCTTTATCGGTATCTGTAATAGTCAGAGTCCCAGACGTTTTCAGTTGCGACTCTTCAGTTACCGCCCCTGAATTTGTACCTGAAATAACAGCAGTATCATTAGTGCCATTAACGGTAATAGTGACTTGATGTGGTGTGCCATCGGCAGAGTGAACAGTGACGATGTCTGTCGCAGTTGAACCTTGGCCAAGTCTTTGAACTACTGGGTTATTGTTGTCTAAATTGTATGTCCACGCACCGTCTTTGGTGATGCTTAGCGTACCGAAATTGCTAGTTACTTGTGATGCCTGGAAATGATCTTCTCCAAGATCAGAGTCCGTGACCGAAAGCTGCCCTTGAACTTGTGTCGTTAAATCTTCAGTTAACGTGCCAGTATCCACACCCGTAATTACTGCATTGTCGTCGTTCCCGCCAATCGTCATATCGATGGTTTGCGGTGTGCCATCTTTGGTGTGAATTGTGAAACTTTCATGCAGTGAAGTGGCTGCGGTTAAAGCTTGAACATTAGAGAGCGAGTTATCAACTTGATACTGCCAATGTCCATCAGCATCGATAGTTAATGAACCATATTTACCTGAGATAACTTCCGGCGTAACCGAACTTTCATTTTGGTCAGGGTCTATGACATCGATTTTGCCGTTCGCATGTAACAAGCCTTGTGAATCAATATTGTGATCTTCTGTTACCACACCTGTTAAGTCTCCAGAAATATTTGGCGTGTCTTGCTTACCTGTTACCGGTATCTGAACAATGATGCTCGAGCCGTTAGATAGATGTAACGCAAAATGATCAGTACCTGGTTGGTGCTGGTTTAACAGGATGTATTGAGGAGAATTTGGATTCAATACGAATGTGTATTGACCATTTGCATCAACATGAAGCTCTCCGTAGGTACCTTTTATGACTTCTGGCATAAAAGTGACAGGTAAAGCGGGCGTCGTAGACGCATTCGAATGAGTCGGCTGACCGTTACTCCCTGAGGAGATAGTCGGCATCGATACCGAAGGAATGTAATGGACTTGCGGGTGAGAAAGCGTCGACAAATGATGAGAAGGAACCAAGTGAGAGCTCGAACCATGGGCGGCATGACTTGCACTTAAGGTGGAGTTTACGTCGCTGTCACTCGTCTGAGCTTCTTGGAGAGCAACCGCTGATGAGTCCGCCTTGCTATGGTCATCGGTGACATCTTTTTCGGTCACGTTATTTGCGGTTACTTGATCTGCAGCGTCGCTGGAATTGTCTATACTTTCTGCAGCAGCGTGTTTAGCCAATGATGGCAAAATCATCATGAGTGACTGAAAAAGTGGGATATTCACTTTTAGATGTGAATGCAGTCTGCGCTTCTTTTTTTGTGTTGGTTTCTTTTGTTCTAGCTTGTTACTTTTCTTATTTTTGATTTCTGTATTTTTCTTGTTTGCTTCGACGTTTTTTTTGTTAGCCATTTTTATCATCCGTGAATCGTGGTTGCACTATCTTAAGTAAAATACACAGATAGAGGTTTCGCTAGCTAATTGGATAATTTTTAAAGAAAAAACTGCAAAGTCGAAGAATTATCTCATTTTGATGAAAGAGAGGATGAATACTTTTTCAACGGTCAGGTAAATATCGGCACAATGGCATTGACCTTACACTAAGGGTAACGTTTATAGTTGCGGTGTAAATTCAAAGGTAAGCTATGACAAACACATTCCGAAAAACTTGGATTATTGTTTTCAGCATCATTGCGATGTTGATGTCTAGCTATGCCTCAAGCTCCTCAGCCTTGATGACTGAAGTAATGATGATGGAAATGGGGTCGAGCAAGTCGGCTTGTTACCACAGCGATACTTCGGTTAATGATTCAATGGCAGGGTGTCATGTGATGAGTGAAGAAGTACACGCTGAAGACTCTAACATGAGTGCCCATGCTTTGATGGCTCAATTCGATATGTCTTCAATGAGCGAAGACGGCAGTCCGATGATGGGTAACCATTGTTCGAGTGCCGATTGCTGTGCCTCAATGTGTTCTGCAAGTCCCTATCCAATCCAGGCTGTTCAAGCCGTTGATCAACTTTCCTTTTCATTAGCTCGTTTTCAATCGGTCACGATTGGCCAGAAAGTCGCACGCGCTCAATCTTTGCTACGCCCACCTTCCGCATAAATCTATATCTAAAAATACAGCTCTATCAGTTAGATAAATCTGATAAGCCATTCTTTTTTATGCGCTAATTAGCGTTAGATATGGACATTCATTGTGAATATGAAACCAACAACCTCTGTGTTTGTCATGAACACGAGCTTAGTGGTTGCTGCTACCTTGCCTATGGCCTTGTTTTCAAGTGCTACGCTCGCGGCTACCACGGCGTCAGCTTCAAATGCTCAACACATTTCAGCACATGACCAAGCAAGCTCGACGCAGCAACTCAATACACTGATTGAGATTGCTTTAAGCGAAGATGGAAATCGCAAGCAGTACTTTGCTCAGTCTCAAGCGATGCGAGAAACGGGCATTGCCAGCTCGACCTTAATGGATCCTAAATTAAAAGTTGGATTTGGCGGTTTGCCTGTCGATAGTTTTCAATTCGACGAAGACCCGATGACCAATATATCGGTAGGGTTGATGCAGCAGTTTGAGCGTGGCGATACGCTTAACCTTCAACAAAAAAAGGCAGGCCAACAGGCTGATGCTTTAGCTTTGCAGGTGCAAGCAAGAGAATTGACGGTTGCGAATAGCATGACGCAGCTTTGGCTTAAGTTAGGTTATCAGCAAAAGGCTGAGTCGGTGATTCGTCAAAATCGTCGTTTGTTGGTTGAGCTTGAAAACTATGTACAAACCAATTACTCGATTGGTAAAAGTGAAGCGCAAGATCTGCTTAACGCTCAGCTTCAAGTGAGTAAGCTTGATGAGAAACTTCAGGCAAACCAGCAGGTTCAGCGTCGTCTAATCTCTCAGCTTTCTGAATGGTTGGGTTCTGATTGGCTAGGCTCTCAGGTTCTTGATTCTCAGGGCACACTGAATGCAACTAACCAAATCGATTGGTCGTTGTTGGAAAGCAAATTAGCGACCAATATCGCTTCAACCAAGCACTACCAGCTACTGACTGACCATCCTTTGGTTAAGATCTCCGATGTCAGTATTTCCTCCAATCAAACTCAGGTCGAGTTAGCCGAGCAAGCTTATACCCCGCAGTTTGGGGTGGAAGTGATGTATGCACACCGTCAAGCCAATAACATGGCGGGTGAACCTGCTTCTGACCTGGTGAGTGCTTATCTGACAGTCGACATCCCGCTGATTACAGGGAGCCGACAAGATAAGAACTTATCGGCTGCTCAGTATCAAGTTGGTGCGGCCAAATCTCAAAAAGACACCTTACTTTCCCAAATGAACGCGCAAGTGAACGCATTGCTGGTGGACAGATCAAATCTGATCCAGCGATTAGATCGCTATCAAACGTCCTTGCTTCCTCAAACCGCAGCACGAATCAGCGCGGTTGAAAGGGGCTATCAAAACAATACCGCTCAGTTTAACGATGTCATTTTAGCAACGACCGATGAGCTGGCGCTTAAGTTAGAGCAACAACGTTTGATCACCGATCTCAACATCGTTAACAGCAAACTGGCGGCGTTAGTCAGTGGCTTTGAATACCAAGTAAACCAACCACAACTTAACTCAAGCGCAACTAAACACACAGCCAATCAATAGGGGAATAGACAATGAATACAGTAAAAGTAGCAACAATCGCTTTATTGGTCGGTGGTGCATTGGGTTTTGGTGTGAACCATTTTCTAATTAATCCAGCACACGACATGTCAGCAATGGCAACCAGTACAGAAGCCAGCGATGAGCCTCTGTACTGGGTGGCTCCGATGGACCCAAATTATCAGCGTGATAAGCCGGGCCAGTCACCAATGGGGATGGATCTTATCCCTGTATATGCTGACGATGTGAACGGCGGAGCCAAAGATAAGCCCGGAACCGTGTTTATTGATTCTTCTGTGGAAAATAACCTTGGCGTGAAAACCGCACAAGTCACGAGAGAAGCGCTATCACCACGCATTGAAACGGTTGGCTACGTGGCATTTGATGAAAGTGCGCTATGGCAAACCAACGTCCGTGTTTCTGGTTGGGTGGAAAAACTCTCCATCAACGCAGTCGGTGAGAAGGTAAACAAAGGTGATGTGCTTTTCACACTCTATTCTCCAGAGCTTGTTAAAGCACAAGAAGAGTTGATCAGTGCTTATAAAACGGGTCGTAAAGGTTTAATCAAGGGCTCGACTGAACGCTTGGTCACCCTAGGTGTAGATAAAGCGCAGATACGATCCATCGCTCGTAAAGGGAAAGCCTCACAAACCATTGAAGTCAAAGCGCCAGCCGATGGTGTCATCGCAAGTTTGAATATCCGAGAAGGTGGTTACCTTTCACCTGTACAAGCGGTGATCAGTGCTGGCCCATTAGGCGAAGTATGGGTTGATGCTGAGGTGTTTGAGCGTCAAGCGCACTGGATCTCGTCAGGCAGCGATGCGGTGATGACGCTAGATGCCATTCCCGGCAAAGAGTGGTTGGGTAATGTCGATTACGTGTACCCAATCCTTGACCCAAAAACTCGAACCTTGCGCGTTCGTTTGAAGTTCTCCAATCCAAATGGCGAGCTTAAGCCAAATATGTTTGCCAATATTGCGCTGAAACCCATCAGTGATGAAGCCGTTCTTACTATCCCAAGATCTTCGGTGATTCACTCCGGTGGTATGACTCGAGTGGTGATGTCAAAAGGTTCTGGCAAGTATCGCTCTGCTCGTATTGAGGTTGGTCGTGAAGCTGGCGAAAAAATAGAGGTGCTTCAAGGGCTAGAGCAAGGCGAAAACATTGTCACTTCTGCGCACTTCATGTTGGATTCTGAATCGAGCCAATCTGCTGATCTGTCACGCATCAATGGTGTTGAGGAACAAGCTGAAACCGTATGGGCAAACGGTGAAATTTCCGATGTTATGCAAGGCAGTCGCATGGTGACGATTAACCATCAGCCTGTTCCTGAATGGGATTGGCCGGGCATGGTGATGAATTTCACCTTTGCGGAAGGCTTGGACATGAGTGACGTGCAACGTGGTAAGGCGATTGATTTTGAGATGAGAAAGACAGAGTCAGGGCAGTACGAGGTTGTTGATTACAAGGTCAACAAACACAAGATCGCTGGCGAAGTTTGGGTATCAGGCGACATCACTATGTTGATGGCAGATTTTGGCATGATCACCGTAAAACATCAGCCAGTCCCTGAGTGGAATTGGAAAGCGGGTGAAATGAATTTCCAAGCCAGTGATGACCTTGATTTATCTGAGTTTACCGAGGGTCAAACCATTCGGTTTCTAGTGGCGAAGCAAGGTTCTGATTATGTGCTCAAATCTCTCGAACCGACGAATAGCACGGGTGAGGGCGAACTATGATCAATGCAATCATTCGCTGGTCTATTAGCAACCGCTTCTTAGTGTTGGTTGCTACTGTAGCCATCGTATTTGGCGGCTTATACAGCGTTAAAAATACACCTGTCGATGCCATTCCTGATTTGTCAGATGTTCAGGTGATCATCAAAACCAGTTATCCGGGGCAAGCCCCACAAGTGGTCGAGGATCAGGTTACCTATCCATTGACCACCGCCATGTTAGCTGTACCGGGTGCTGAAACAGTTCGTGGCTACTCGTTCTTTGGTGATTCCTATGTCTATATCATCTTCAATGACGATACCGATATGTACTGGGCGCGTTCACGAGTGTTGGAGTACTTAAGCCAAGTTGCACCTAACTTGCCATCGAGTGCCAAGCCAACACTAGGGCCAGATGCAACCGGTGTGGGCTGGGTTTACAGCTACGTGTTGCAAGATAAAACCGGTCAGCATGACTTAGCGGAACTTCGTAGTTTGCAAGATTGGTTCTTGAAGTATGAATTACAAACTGTAGAAGGCGTGTCTGAAGTTGCGACCGTTGGCGGCATGGTGAAGCAGTACCAAGTACAGATTGATCCTGCCAAGTTACGTGCATATGACCTGACGCTTCAGCAAGTCAACAAGGCAATCCAAGATGGTAATCAAGAAACAGGAGCGTCTGTTGTTGAGATTGCCGAAGCCGAACACATGGTTCGCACCACGGGTTACCTTACAAGCATCGAAGACATTCAATCTTTGCCGTTAAAAGTGACAGACAAAGGTACTCCGCTGCTATTAGGTGACATTGCTGACATTAACCTTGGCCCACAAATGCGTCGTGGTATCTCGGAACTCAATGGTGAGGGCGAGGCGGTTGGCGGCGTTATCGTGATGCGCTTTGGTGAAAATGCCAGTGAAGTGATCGACTCGGTTAAATCCAAACTCGCTGAACTGCAAGCTGGCTTGCCTGATGGTGTTGAGATTGTCGCGACTTATGACCGTTCGACTTTGATTGATTCAGCCGTTGAAAACCTTTGGAAGAAGCTGGCTGAAGAGTTCATCGTGGTCGCCGTGGTGTGTGCGCTGTTCTTGTTCCATATCCGCTCGTCGTTGGTTATCGCACTAAGTCTGCCTGTTGGTATCTTAGGTGCATTCATTGTGATGCATTGGCAGGGTATTCACGCCAATATCATGTCTCTTGGCGGGATCGCGATTGCGATTGGCGCCATGGTGGATGGTGCCATCGTGATGATCGAGAACGTTCATAAACACATTGAACGGACTCCGCTCACTGACAAAAACCGTTGGCAAGTGATTGGTAAGGCAGCAGAAGAAGTTGGCGCGGCGCTGTTCTTCTCTCTGATTATCATTACCTTGAGTTTTGTGCCTGTGTTCGCGCTAGAAGGGCAAGAGGGCAAGATGTTCTCGCCACTTGCGTTTACCAAGACGTATGCAATGGCCGCTGCAGCTGGTTTGGCTATCACGCTTGTGCCTGTACTAATGGGTTACTTCATTCGTGGCAACGTGCTACCTGAACACAAAAATCCAGTCAACCGCAGCCTAGTGGCGATGTACAAGCCGCTTCTAAATCTCAGCCTAAAATATCCAAAGGTGATGATTGTTATCGCACTTGGCTTAATGGCGTCTGCTTATTACCCAACCAGTAAGCTTGGTAGTGAGTTCATCCCTCCTTTGGACGAAGGGGATTTGATGTACATGCCAACCACGTATCCGGGCATCTCAATAGGTAAGGCTCGTGAGTTGTTGCAACAAACCAACAAGCTCATTAAAACCATTCCAGAAGTCGAAACCACGTGGGGCAAAATTGGTCGAGCAGAGACTGCAACCGATCCTGCGCCACTGACTATGATTGAAACGGTTATTCAGCTTAAACCGCGAGAACAGTGGCGTGACGGTGTCACTACGGAGTCTCTGCGTAAAGAGTTTGATGATCTGATTCAATTCCCCGGTTTGACCAACGCTTGGGTCATGCCAATCAAAACGCGTATCGACATGTTGGCGACCGGTATTAAAACGCCAATTGGTATCAAAATCGCAGGCCCAGATCTGAGCGTGATTGAGGACATTGGCTCTCAACTTGAACCCATCCTCAATAGCGTGAGTGGTACGGCTTCTGTCTACGCTGAGCGTGTTGCGGGTGGTCGTTATGTGACGATAGACATCAAACGTCGTTCTGCTGCGCGATATGGCTTGAGCATTAAAGAAGTGCAACAGGTTATTTCGACTGCGGTTGGTGGCATGAACGTGGGTGAAACCGTTGAGGGGCTAGAGCGTTACCCAATCAATGTCCGTTACCCACAAAGCTATCGTGATTCTGTCGTTAAGTTGCAGAACCTGCCGTTAGTGACACCAAATGGAGCGCGAATTGCTTTGTCTGATGTTGCAGATATTCGCTATGAAGATGGACCACCAATGATTAAGACGGAGAACGCGCGTCCTAATGGCTGGGTGTTCGTTGACATCGAAGGTCGCGACCTTGGTTCTTATGTGGCAGAGGCGCAAAAAGTCGTTACAGATCAAAGCGTCTTACCTGCGGGTTATTCACTGGCATGGTCTGGTCAATACGAATACATGGAGCGTGCGAAGGAGCGTTTGAGTGTCGTTGTACCAATCACCATCGCCATCATCATGTTGTTGCTCTACCTAAGCTTCCGCCGTGTCGGTGAGGTGATGATGATCATGCTCACATTGCCACTCGCAATGGTTGGTGGCCTATGGCTAATGCATATCCTCAATTACAACTTCTCCATTGCAGTAGGGGTGGGCTTTATCGCCCTTGCAGGGGTTGCTGTTGAGATAGGTGTGATCATGTTGGTTTACCTAAACCAAGCATGGCACTACAAAAAATTGGATGCGGAGCAGAACCAGCAAGCACTTAAGAGTGAAGACTTAACGGATGCGATTCGTGAGGGCGCAGGACTGCGTGTTCGCCCTGTGATGATGACGGTACTTACGGTGATTATTGGCCTCATTCCAATTATGTATGGCGAGGGAACGGGCTCTGAAGTGATGCAGCGAATTGCTGCGCCGATGATAGGCGGAATGGCGTCTGCACTGTTGCTTACCCTACTGGTGTTGCCTGCAATCTTTAAGCTCTGGAAACAGCGTGAGATTATGCATAGCCAAAACGAGACAAACAAATAACGTATTGATTATTAGCCCTTACTTACCAAAACAGAGTGAGTAAGGGCGTACCACATGAACATTTGAAACTAACAAATAAATAACTGAATTAATCTAAGGAACGATCATGAAAAAGACACTTATTGCGATTGCACTGACGTTAACTACTGCAACGGCTTTTGCTGAAATGGACCATTCGAATATGGACCACTCGATGATGAAGAGTGGAGAGATGGATCATTCAAAAATGGATCACAGCATGATGAAGGATGGAAAGATGGACCATTCGATGATGAATATGGAAGGCATGTCTGAAGTGGGTATGCCTGCGACAGGCGCAAAGCCGGATAAAGTGGTTCATGTTCTGCTAAGTGATGATATGAAAATCACATTTAAAAACAAGGTCGATATAGAGCCAAATGACGTAGTGCAGTTTGTTGTGATGAATACAGGCAAGATTGATCACGAATTCTCGATTGGTTCTGCCTCAGAGCAGCTAGAGCATCGTGAAATGATGAAAAAAATGGGTAATCACGCTCATGACTCGGGCAGTACAGTCACGGTTAAGCCGGGCAAAGCGAAGCAGATGCTTTGGCATTTTCATGGTGATAATAACGTAGAGTTAGCGTGCAATATCCCTGGTCACGCTGAAGCGGGTATGGTGAAGTCGTTAACGCTTTAGACGTTAATCAATAGCGCTTTGTTGAATTAGAAATTCAATGAGGGCTAGAAAATTAAAGATAAGTCTTAACTTATACCTAAAGCGCTTTGCTGTGAGGGATTCGCTGAGGCTTATCTTTATTTATAGTCACTGTAGCAAGATAGAAGTTTCAAGCAGGTGGTGTGCCTCGCCGCTCAGGTGCGGTAGCTCTGCCATGATCTTTTTAAACTTGTCATCGATTGCCTCTGCTTCATTCAGCGATCGAAAAGCCAGTACAGCCTGTTCAGGTTCGCTGTTCACATAACCTTTCAATGTATCTAGCTGAATTTTATTGGCATTTTCAACTTTTGCTAGCGCGACATTAATTGCTTTGATGCTAATTGTTAACTCATTGCTTTTAAACATTTTTAATTATTTTTGGTTGTTGCTAATGCGCGCACATTACCACAACTGTTTTTGCAGATATTGACCAAGATTATTAAATTGGAATAATTTTGAAAATCATTAAAAGCTGAACTGCAATGTGTGATTTGGATAGGTGTCAGAAATACGAAGCGATTTAAGGAGTTAATAGCTTTGGTTGGTCAATTAGCGTTGATTCGTCAGTCTAAGCTTAAACAAAATAAGTTAAATCAGTATAGATTTAATGACTATGGATTTATCGAACGGAGAAAGTTTTTGAATAGGGTATCGCTGGAAGAAAGCACGTCATGGAGCTTAAGGAGAAGTTGGAGCGTGCAGCGGGAATCGAACCCGCATCATCAGCTTGGAAGGCTGAGGTAATAGCCATTATACGATGCACGCACACTGTCTTAAGAGTAAGACTGAGGCATCAAGAAGACTGGAGCGTACAGCGGGAATCGAACCCGCATCATCAGCTTGGAAGGCTGAGGTAATAGCCATTATACGATGTACGCACATCGTCTTAACGAGAGTGATAATGCCACATCTAACTGAAAACGAAACCTTTTTCTTTCATTTTTATTCTAAGTGCTCGCATAACCACCACTCCGCTAGTTTTTCAATCATGTTCGGCGTTTTAAGAGTGAATAAAATGTGACTAAACTCTCGTTAAACGGAGGGCGAGAAACAATGGAAAATCCCCCGCTATTTCTGTGACAAATTCGGTTTGATTTATAAACCAGTTTGTTGGTGTTAGCTTGTCATAAAACCCATACAAATTAAGGAATTTGGAGTGTTAACATAAACTGATTTTTAATCGTGTTTTGGCGTCCATTAATAACAATCTGAATGCATAAATTTAACTTATTAGTCGGTCAAAACATTCAGTAAACTAATCCCAAATGAGTAGAGTTATAGAGACTTCTAAGCCTTTGCAGAAAAAAGTAACGAGTTCAGTTGATAATTCACGCAAAAGCCTCGTCATTCCGTCTATCGTTTGGTACATTTGCCGCACATTTTGTCTCCCCTAAAATACCCATGCCTTCTCAGTTCCGAATTAACAAAATTGTTGAAATTGGTGACACTCTTCACCGCAGTGGTTGTGCTCCGTATAAGCTTGAAAAATATACACAATATTATGCTAAAAAGCATGGTGTGGATGTGATGATCCAAGCAACGCCAACCGCGATCAATTATCAGTTTCCAGACGATAACAACGCTGTGATTCTTAAGCGTCTAAAGCCTGCTTCAATTAACCTGAGTTTGTTGGCTAATACCATCATTCGTATTAACCAACCGAGCAGTGAGCCTGTACCAGAGCCTGTCGGTTACTCTAAATTTGTGACTGCACTAGCCAATATGGGGATTCCGCCTGCGTATTTGATGCTGGTGGGCAGTACGTTGGAAGCGGTGGGTTTTTCTGCGTTATTGGGTTTGATGGTTTGGGTCTGTCAGCAAGTCCTTCATTCACGTCGCGCTATCGCAGTTGAATTCATCTCGGCACTGTTAACGGGTATCTTTGTAGCGTTTTTGGCGAGCACAGGGTTGCCGATACCAGTGTGGGCGTTGTGTATCGCCTCGATCGTCTTGTTTGTCCCCGGGTTATCCATAGCCAACGCACTAGAATGTTTGGCGTTTAATGACTTGGTTTCTGGTACCAGCTTGCTAGGGCAGAGCGCCTTAACCCTGATTAAGCTGTTTGTAGGGATTATCATGGGGCTCAACATCGGTGAAGCGATATGGGGACAAGCGGTCTCCATCGACTATATCAATGCGGTACCGATGTGGATGCACATATCTGGCTTGGTGCTGATCTCTGTTTCTATCGGTGTGATGTTCAATGCGCGACCTAAAGACATCTTACTTGGTTTACCAGTAGCGGTTCTCGGTATGTGGGGCCCGTTCTACCTAGGTTTTGATAGTGGTTGGGTTGTCGGTACTTGGGTTACGACGGTTCTTATTACTTTGTACGGGACTTGGATTGCCAAGAAGATGGAGCTCACGGGCTCTATTTATATCGTGCAAGGGATCATCATCTTGGTTCCGGGTAGCCGAGTATTAGTAAGTGCCAGCCAATCGGTGTTTGAACAGTCGATTCTGCCTATTCCTAGTATTGGTTTGTCGGCGTTATTCATGTTCTCTGCAATCGTGGCAGGGCAAATCACCGCTTACTCGATTTACTCACCAAAAGTCGAACGTTAAGCCGTTCCGCTTTTCAAACCTTTAAACAAACACAGCTTAGCGGCTGTGTTTGTTCGTTTTAGGTGCTGCTCTTTTTTGAAGACAATTAGCTCTCCGTAAAACTTGTTAGATTTATGCTCGCTAAGCCTGACAAGAGCCATTAAAATGGAACAAATTCTATTTAAATTAAGTATTAACGTATGTCTCTACCTCCTTGTCCGCAATGCCAATCTGAATATGTCTACCCAGACCAAAACAACCTAATCTGCCCTGAGTGTGCCTATGAGTGGAATCCAGAAGAAGAGCGTTTAGAAAGAGAAGCCGCGCGTGTTAAGGACGTAAATGGCGTTGTATTGGAAAGTGGCGATAAAGTTACCTTCATTAAAGATCTAAAAATTAAAGGCAGTTCTAGCGTACTGAAAATCGGCACTAAAGCCGTGATTCGACGCATCAACGAAGGCAAAGATCACCAGCTAGATTGCAAGTTGGATGGTGGCGGTGAAATGTTGGTTACGGCGAAGTACGTTAAGAAGCAATAGTCGATAATCGGTCAAAATTGCGAGTTGCTACTGAACTAAATAGCGTAAAAACCGGAGGAGAATCAACATTATATGGACATGGTTAAAGCTGCTCTTTCGCATTCAACTGCCTTTCATCACTATGTGAACGCCTGTGTTGAAGATGGGTTAGATATTTACACGGGCATTTCTGATGGCAGTGATGCCTATTTAGAAAGACGAATTGCTTATTCAAAAGGTGGGGGTTTGCCAGAAGGGTGGACGCCTGCTTCTACTTATTTTTGTTTCGAGTCTGGACGTATTCTTGGAGTGATAAGAGTTCGTCATGGCACCAGTCCGTACATTCACGATGTCATCGGACATATCGGCTACGAGACTTTGCCACAAGCGAGAGGGCGGGGTATCGCAAGTCATATGTTGTCTTGGGTTCAACGACACGTATTGACCGAAAGCGCTATTATTACGTGTGAGAGGGGCAATATTGCTTCGCAAAAGGTGATAGAGAAGTGCGGTGGACAATTCCTGAATACCTTTTATTCAGAGCAAGATAAACACGAAGTCTTACGTTACCAACTAGAACCCAAATGAACATTTAAGCGTGGCATTTAGTTTTATCGGGGGCGCTGAATTCCGGTTTTAGCGAAAATGAAACCACAGCCAATTATTGTTGGAGGTATTTTGAAGTATTCAACAAGAGCTGCTCAGTCATCAGATTATGAATTTCTGTTCGAGCTTAAGAAGGCCGCTGAGTTCGAACCTATCAAGGCCGTATTTGGCTGGGATGAACAAATTCAACGAGATATACACGCCGAAGAGTGGGCAGAAGAACGCCCTGAAATCATTGAATATCAAGGTAAAGCGATTGGTAGTGTGTTGTTGCAAGACAAAGGCGAGCACTTCTATTTTTGCCGATTCTTTCTACTGCCTGAATATCATGGCAAAGGTATTGGCAGCCAAGTTTTAACGGATTGCTTAGCTCAAGCAGCCAAACTCAATAAGCCTGTGGAGTTGTGTTATTTACAAGGTAATCGAGTTGGGGAGTTGTATTTAAGGTTTGGCTTCGAAATCACCTCGCAAAACGATCAGTTTGTCTATATGTGGCGTGAATAGACACTCATTCAAAATGATCACACCGTGTCGGTAACTTGATAGGCACCTGACACTTATCTAACGTAAAACCTTGTAAAGCTCCCTATGCTTGATGACTAAGCGATTACACTTAGAAAAGATCGAGCGTAAGGGAGTGTGCAATGAATTATTACCCGACTTCAAAAATCGTGGGTGAACAAAGGTTTGGCTTTGGGCCAAAACTAGGTCAAACAACCTATTATTCTCCTGTAGAACAGTTGGATAAAAAGCCATTCGTTCACCAAGCTATACAAGACTTACCGAGTACTGAATCTACTCTGATTAAAGTAGGAGAGAATCGTGTACAACGAATGAAGGCCAAGGGTGACGAACAACAGATGCAAGCCACGAAGAAAGAAGCGCAGTCTTTTCTTCGAACGCAGTATCGACAACAAGCTCAAGCTCGCCACCTACAAAGTGTTGAAACTCCTTATGGTTTTCAAGAGCGCATCATTCAGTTTTGGAGCAATCACTTCGCCATCTCGGTCGATAATCGAAAACTGATGCCCTTGGCCGCCTGCATTGAAAACGATGTGGTTCGCCAGCATTGGAATGGTAACTTTGGCGAGATGCTGATGGCTTCTTCTAAACATCCTGCGATGCTTCTGTATCTCGACAATCAACTCTCGATTGGTCCCAATTCAAAAGTCGGAAAGCGCCGTAATAAGGGGCTCAATGAGAACCTCGCTCGTGAGATCTTAGAACTCCACACTCTTGGCGTTGACGGTTCTTACACTCAGCAAGACGTCATTGCCTTAGCAAAAGCGATTTCAGGCTGGGGCATTAAATTCAAATCTCCTGATGCTGGGTTTCGATTTGCTAATAACCTGCATGAGCCAGGAAGTATCACACTGCTTGGAAAGTCCTATTCTCAATCCGGCGTCTCGCAAGGAGAGTCGTGTTTAAAAACCTTAGCGACCCACAAAGACACTGCTGCGTACTTGGTTGGTAAGCTGTGCCAGCATTTCATTGGCGACATACCTAAAGAACTCTCAGAGCAAATGGTTGCTGAATATCTGAGAGGCGAGGGGAATTTACTGCCTGTTTATCGCTTGTTATTGAACAGTGCTGAGGCGAGTAAACCTAACCCTAATCGTTTTAGACCGCCGAAGGAGTGGCTGTTTGCCGTTCTTCGTAGTGCCGATATTTCTTTAAACGAGAAACAGGCATTCAATGCACTCAACAATTTAGGGCAGCCTCCTTTTAAACCGGGTTCACCTGCAGGCTGGTCGGATCAAGACAGAGACTACAATAGCCCTTCGGCGTTGACTCAACGTATGCAAGTTGCGAATAGGCTTGCGTCTGCTGCAATAAAATCGGCTAAAGCGTCAGGAGTTAAGCCGAAAGCGGTAGTGGATAAAGTGATCGCGGGTTTATATGGCGATGCTATTGATGAACACACCCAAATTGTATTGAACAAAGCCGACAGCGCTGCAATGCAACTTTCCCTGTTGTGGCTAAGTCCGCAGTTTCAATATCGTTAGGAGTGGGTATGAAAAAGTCAGATTGTTCTCAGAATAAAGCGCCACATAGTATTAGCCGCCGCCAGTTCATGGGTATTGCGGCGGCTGTTGGCGTCAGTGCGATGCTGCCATCTCCAAGCTTTGCCAAAACAGGTTCAGACAATATCTTCATTTGGGTATCACTGCGTGGCGCGATGGATGGTTTAAATGTTGTAGTGCCGCATGCCGATCCGGATTACTCTAATTTGAGACCCAACATCGGATTAAAACCTGAACAGCTAGTGAAGTTGGATGATTTCTTTGGGCTTCATCCATCTCTAAAGCAGTGCCATCAATGGTATGAGAGTAACGAACTCAGCTTTGTACACGCTTGTTCAACCGCTTATCGTGAGCGTTCACATTTTGATGGACAGAAGATATTAGAGAATGGTACTTCCGACCCGTTTAACACCGTAGGGTGGATTAACCGTTTACTCACGTTGAGCTCAGAAAAATACGATGGAATTGCGATTGATTCGGGCTTACCACTCATCATGCAGGGCGAATCGACCGTGGCAAGTTGGTACCCAAACCGCTTAAAAACACGCGATAAACAAACGGAATTGCTGGAAGAGTTGTTTCAAAGTGACCAAATGCTGTCTTCAAACTTTGAAAGTGTCATGAAGATAGATCAACTGGTGGGCGATCAAGGTGTCGGCAAACAGTTTAAATCATTGATGGGTAAAACAGGCGACATATTGTCGGCTGATAACGGACCAAACATCGCAGCGTTAGAACTCGGTGGGTGGGACACTCACGCCAATCAAGGCAACGTAAATGGACGGTTGAGTAATCAGCTTAAAACTTTGGATGTTGGGTTAGCGGCTCTCAAAGCTTCACTAGGTGATCGTTGGCAGAAGACAGTGATCATCGCGGCCAGTGAATTTGGTCGAACAGCAAAAGAAAACGGCACCAAAGGCACCGACCACGGCACTGGCAACGTCATGTTTGTTGCGGGTGGTGCGCTGCCATCATTGAAAGGAGTGGGGGGTAAGGTTATTGCCAATTGGCCGGGCTTGAGCCAAAGCCAGCTATATGAGGGCCGAGACCTTAATCCAACGACTGATATGCGCTCGGTTATCAAGGGCGTGCTCTACCAACATTTATCGGTAGAAGTGAAACAACTCAACATTATCTTCCCTGATAGTGCCGATATTAGACCGATGAATCTTGTTTAGAGATTTACCAAGACCCTGTTAGATGCGATTCAGTCGTTTGAATCGCATTCTATTTCTGACTCGCTTGTTTACGATTTAATTGCCAACAGTGCTCCGAACGTCACTAAGCCAAATCCACACGCTTGATTAAGCCTTTTCTTTGCTCTCAATAGATGCTTTTGCAATGTACTCGAAGTAAACAGCATAGCGACAATCCCAAACCACAAGCCGTGAAGAAAAATCATATAAAGCCCATAGCCGAGTGCGACATGCTGGTTTTCTGCATCAGGTGAGATGACTTGGCTGAAGATGCTCAAAAAGAACAACATGGTTTTTGGGTTGAGCACGTTACATAAAAAGCCTTGGGCTAAATAGCGCCAAACACTGGTGCTTTGCTTTGTATCTTCGATAGGTGCAAGCTTGTTGTCTGCACTCAAGATACCTTTTAGTCCTAGATAAATAAGGTAGGCTGCACCTGCGTATCTAATCATGTCAAACAGCTGCTCATTCTGTGAGATTAAGTAACTGATCCCAAGCATTGAATAACTGATGTGAACACAAATCGCTAAACTCACACCGATTGCAGTCCAAATCCCTGCTTGTCTTCCTTGATTGACACTGTTTTTCAAAACTAAAACGAAATCAGCGCCTGGACTAATAACAATCAATAGTCCCAATACTGCTAGGCTTAACCACTCCATAATGACTCCAACTCTTTATATTTGATGAGCGAGCATTGTATGGTTTTTTATTGCTGCCTATAATCGAAATGAATTCCATCTATCTGTGAGAAAAAATCACACATGAGACATTTGAAAGCATTTCATATTTTCCACGTAGCAGCGCATTCGAGCAGTTACAGTGATGCGGCGGATAAACTCAATATCACACATGGCGCAGTGAGTAAGCAGATCAAGGTATTGGAAAATCACTTATCTCACGCCTTGTTCTATAAACAGGGCAGGAATGTGTGTCTCACCAAAGAGGGGGAATTACTCAAAGGTTACACAGAGCAAGCGTTCCAAGCCTTGGAAACTGGAGTCCATAAGCTTAATCAGCTGAATCATCAAGCGTTGGAGGTTTCATGCGAACCCACATTGACCATGCGCTGGTTAATGCCTCGACTCGGTGATTTCTATAACGAATCCGGAATTGATGTTCGATTGTCTACCGCAGGTGGGCCTGTGACATTAGGCGCAACTGGATTAGATATGGCCATTCGCCGAGACGACTTCAACGTAACCGAGCATTACAAACAGATACCGTTAGTTGAAGAGTGGGTTGGCCCTGTGTTCTCGCCTGATTACTGGCAACAGGTCAAAGACAAGCTAGCCGATGTAAAATTACTGCACAGCAGCACGCGACCAAACGCTTGGAGCCACTGGGCATCCATCACCAAAGATAGTGAATTTGATCGCCGATTGGTGTCACAAACTATATCAAACCAGACCTTTGCACACTTCTATTTCTGCTTTCAAGCGGCTGTTGATGGGCTAGGAGCGGCTCTTGGTTCTTATCCATTGGTGGTTGATGATTTGAATAGAGGCAACTTAATCGCACCGTTCGGCTTTGTGCCTTCCGGTCATCAGTACATATTGCTCACGCAAGATAGCAACCATGAAGAGCCAGAAAGCCCGTTTGTTGTTTGGCTGAAGAATGAGTTATCGCAGTGTGTTCCAACTTTAAAGGAATGACAGTCTTCGACCTAGAAGTTTACTTGTCTTATGTCAGACTCTAGTTCGTTTTTGTGGAAATCACTCAATAGGCAAAGACAGTACACCGCCATTGAGTTCGACTTGTTTTAGCCATTCGGTTGGAATTTCACCGTCTTCTTCGTAGAAACATGCCGCTAATACAGCGCCAATCACAATTGCACGCCCGCAGCTGTCACCGCCACATAAGATATTGTCTCGAATACCTTGTTTATAGCTCTGGGCCCCCGCAATGATGCGAATCAGCAAGGGAAATGCGGCACTCAGTTCACAATGCAGTCCAAACTTCTTCGCGGCATCTGTTATTGAAAGCGCAGGTTCAGCCAGTGCTTCATCGATTTGATCGTGTATAAACTTGCTGCAGGTTTGTCGTACCATTTCTACCGATTGCAGTGGAGAGTTGCCTTGAATTGCCGCTTGAACCAATAAGGTGATGGCTTGTGCCCATTCCACGGCTTTGTCGTTGTTGTTGGTCACTCGTACCGCACTCTCTACCATTGCTGGTAAGGTGTGAGAAGTATAAGTACATGCGATTAATGGAATGATCTTTGAGACTGTGGGGAGCTGCGTATCGTCTGCGCCACAGGCAGTAATCGGGGCGTCCTCTAGTTCTAATTGATGGATGTTCAGCAAGCTCATGCGCGTCGCTTTATCAATGTAGCCTTGCCAACTGCCACCAAAATCAAACCAGAAGCGGAAATGTTGAATATAGTTCGCTTCATCGTATTTTTGGTTGTCGACTAAGCTGTCGACCATCGCCAATAACTGAGCACCATATTGCGATTGCTCGCCTGCGGTTTTACCTTGGTGCGCAAAGTAGCCTTTATCTTGATAATCGAACCGATTCGGTGAGCGAAATTCAGGCTCAAAACCAGCCACGTTTAAGATCCTCTCTTGGTCATACAGCCAGTGCAGCCCCATTGAAGCGGCGTCTCCAACCAATGCGCCAACAACGGCGTAAAAAGCTCTTTCTTTATGATTGTCCATGTTGAGTGATGTCCTTGAGAAGAATCAACGTAGTTCGATACTTTAAGTATAGTGATTAGGCGAGTATTTTGCTGTGTTTCTAAGAAGAAATATGAAGGGATAAATCCTGATTGGTCAATAGTTTAAACCAATCAGGTGAAATTGATAAGGGCGATGAATAGTCTGGTGAATTCGTATTTTTGATTGGTGGTGTTATTGATGGTTGAGATAGGCACTAGAGCGCTGCTCAATCACTTTGAACAGACGTGAAAGCGCAAAGCACAAAGCAAAATATACGAAGCCAACAATGAGCCAGATCTCAAAGATCAAACCTGAAGAGTTTGCCATCTCAGTACCAACAAACGTCATCTCTTGGATAGAAATCAGAGACACAATCGACGTGTCTTTAACCAAGGAGATTGCTTGGCCAGCCAAAGGTGGTGTGATAGCCGTTAATACCTGTGGACCGACAACAAATCGATACTTAGACAACGCAGACAAGCCGAGCGAATCGGCCGCTTCCCATTGGCCTTTAGGAATACCTTCTAAGCCAGCTCTAATCACTTCAGCAATATAAGCAGAAGAGAGCAAGCCAATACAGATAACACCAGACGCCAAGTTTTCCCAAAGGTTAGCTGGGCCGAACAGGAAATCTTGAACAGCATTAATCTCGCCGTTGTGTTCACGCAAGATACTTTCTAAACCAAGTAATGGAATCAGTTGGTTAGAAACGAAGAAATAGAATATGAAGACAAACACCAGCGGCGGAATATTACGGACCAACTGAATGAAAATCAGTGCCGGTGTTTTGAAGAAAGCAATTTTAGAGTGCCTTGCAACGCCAAGTAATGTGCCAAAAGAGAGTGCTAACACCATGCTCCAAGCACTCAAGCGCAGTGTCGCGACCAAGCCTTGGAAAAAGTAAGGAATACTGCCTTGAGAAGGCGGAATAAAAATTAGTGTAAACGCATCTTCCCAGCGCCATTGGTAGTTAATACCAACAGCAGAGCGATAATAAAGCCAGCCTGCAAACACACAAATAACAGCGAGTAACACGCCATCCAAAAGGTTAAGGCGTTGATACCAAGGCTTCATATGAACGTTGGGCTTAGGTGTTGTCAATGCGCTAGTACTACTCACGTCATTCCTGTTTAAACAATAATAATTAGTAGGCTGTTTTGTTGAGTTTTAGATCATCAATAAAGCGAATCAAGTTGCCGATGAGAAGGCAGTGCAGACAACGCACTGCCTAGATTTACTAGCAAAAGTTCTGATTACTGACCTTGAGCAATCTGGTCTTGCCAATCTAGAGTAGAGAACCAGTACTCGTAACGCTCTTTCAACCAACCGTCTTCAGTACGTGCTTTGATCCATTCGTTGAAGAATTCTGCCTTGTCAGTTTCACCTAGGCGAACTGCAAATGCTTCGTTACCTTTTGATAGACGCTCTTCAAATGGAATAAATAGCGTGTCTGCGTTTTTGATCGTTTCGTGTTCTGGTTTCGGGCTAGACGCGATAACCGCGTGTGCGTTGCCGTTCAATACTTCTTGGAATGCTTGAGCATCGTCATCGAACTGTAGAACTTTCGCCTTAGGGAAGGTTTCACGAGCGACTTGAACCGTGAATGCTCCACGACGTGCTGCAATTTTTACACGGCGAGAATCAAAATCAGATATTTGAGTAAAACCTTCCGCTAGCTCTTTATTAGCAGCCAGTTGAACGCCAGAGTGCGAGTAAGGTTCAGTGAATAATACGCTTTTGGCACGAGCTTCAGTGATAGACATACCGCCGATGATCACATCAAATTTCTTCGACAATAGAGAAGGGATAATACCGTCCCATGCCGTAGGTACAAATTCGACTTTCCAACCAGAATCTTCGGCAAGGCGTTTCGCCACGTCGATTTCAAAGCCAACGAGATCGCCTTGTTTGTTACGCATCGCCCAAGGAACAAATGTCGACATACCAACGCGCAGTGAGCCACGTTCGTTGATTTTATCGAGGTTAGGCGTTTCAGAAGCAAGTGCAGGCAAAATTACGGCAAGCGCAAGTAGGGCTGTAATCGCGGTTTTAAATAGCTTCATGCTGATAAATCCTTATTGTGTTCGCCAGTTAGCCCCGAGCTTATGCTCAAGCCAAGCAGCAACGGCAGAAAGTGAAAGTGTAAGAGCAAGATAAATGATCGCCACAGAGAACCAAATCTCGAATGGCATCGCGGTTTCAGAAACGATGTTTCTGGCTTCAGTCGTCAGGTCAAAAATAGCCATGACACTCACAATTGAAGAGTTTTTAATAAGAGAGATCACTTCATTAGTCAAAGGTGGCAAGGTGCGTTGCACCACCTGAGGAAGAATCACATCCCAGTAAGTATAGGTCTTTGATAAACCCAAAGATTGAGCTGCTTCAAATTGTCCTCTCGCAATACCATTTAAACCAGCACGGAAGATTTCGGCGGTGTAAGCACCTTGGAAAAGTGCCAAGGCCAAAACGGCAGTGCTAAAACGATCCAGCCCTAACACGGGGCCAAACACAAAATAGAGCAAATAAATTTGTACTAATAACGGCGTGTTACGAATCAACTCAACATAGCTGGTGGCCAAGGTGCGTCCAACCACAGAATTTGAGTTTCTCAATAGCGCCGTCGTTAAGCCGATGATCAGTGTCGCGACCAAAGAAATCAGAGAGATATTGATGGTAACCAGTAGCCCTTCAACTAACTCTGCAGGCCACCATTCGCCATCTTCATAGAAAGCAATATAGTCCGGCACGCGCTCCCATTGCCAGCTGTATCCCATGGTTTGTGCGCCAGAATCGAGAATCCAGACAACAGCGGCCACTAGTACAACAATTTGTATTAGAGCGGAAAGGGCTGGTTTAATAATTCGAATCAACATCAATAAGTCAGGATCTGATTTAGGAACGCTTGAGTACGTTCATGTTGAGGGTTTTCAAAGAGCGCTTGTGGGGTATTCGATTCCACAATTTGTCCTTCATCCATGAAGATAACGCGGTCGGCCACTTGTTTTGCAAAGCCCATTTCGTGGGTGACACACACCATGGTGATGCCTTCGCTCGCCAGTTCAACCATCACATCGAGTACTTCGTTGATCATCTCCGGATCAAGCGCTGAAGTGGGTTCATCGAACAAGAGTAATTCCGGCTTCATACACAGAGAACGGGCGATAGCCACACGTTGTTGCTGACCGCCAGAAAGTTGCACTGGGTATTTGTTGGCTTGTTCTGCAATGTGCACACGCTCGAGATAGTGCATTGCTATCTTTTCGGCTTCTTGTTTGCTTTTTTTAAGCGTACGAATTGGAGAAAGAGTAAGGTTCTCAAGCACGGTAAGATGGGGGAATAAATGAAAGTGCTGAAACACCATTCCGACTTGGCCCGGTGTGTTGAACTTACTCGGGAGCACTTGTTCTAGCACGGAAAGTTCGCCACTTTCGAAAGGTTCTAGCTGATTGATGCAACGGATCAAGGTTGATTTACCCGAACCAGACGGCCCGCAAATCACCACTATCTCTCCTTGTTCAATATTTAAATCGATACCCTTTAGGGCATGAAAATCACCATACCACTTGTTAAGTGACTTAAACTTAACCATTTCCTTGAGATTGTTCAAATCGTTGTTCATACCTAGTAAAGAGACAGGTTTACCTTAACAATATAGAAATATGATTGCACATAAAATTAGGGACTTATGAGAATTTAATAGCATCTTGTAGGGCAAATTAAAAAGCAGCGCTCAAAATGAACGCTGCTTCTGTTGTACGAAAGAAAAAAGTAATGGGTTCAGTCAGATGTGAAAATTCATCGTTGTATGACCACTATCTTTACTTTCTCTCTATTTTCCCGATTCTTAGTGAATCGCAGACTCTAGAATCTCACGTGTTTTCTCTGGCGTGATTGCTTGATTCTCACCAAGTTGTAGGTAGCCGTGTGATTCAAGTTGAGCGACAACATTGTCAATCGCCGTTGCTTTGTTTGTTTCGTAGCCGTCAAACATGGTTGCTACGTCTAGGCTGTGGTAGAACGCTTCGATTGCAGCGATTGTGCGTTCTGCTAAATCAGCACCCGCTTCTAGGCCAAATACGTTACGACCCATTTGCTCTAGCTTGCCACGTTTTGCTTCGATTTGGTTACGAAGTAGTGAAGGTTGAACAATCGCAAGCGAACGTGCGTGGTCTACGTGCCATAGTGCTGTGAATTCGTGGCCAATCATGTGAGTTGCCCAATCTTGAGGAACACCCGTACCAATTAGGCCGTTAAGCGCTTGGTTTGCTGTCCACATTAGGTTTGCACGCCATGCGTCGTTGTCACGCTCGTCGTATTGCTTACCCAGTACAAGTAGGTTTTTCAGCAGTGTTTCCGCGTAACCGTCTTGAACCATCGCGTCTGTTGGCATCGTGATGTATTGCTCACACACGTGTACCCACGCATCAACTAAACCGTTGATCAATTGGCGCTCAGGTAGAGACTTCATTACATCTGGGTCCATAACCGCAAACTTAGGCTGTACTGCAGGGTTAAGGAAAGCAAGCTTCTCTTGAGTCGCTTTACGCGTGATTACCGCACCCATGTTAGATTCAGAACCTGTCGCAGGAAGTGTCAGTACCGCACCGATTGGCGTCGCTTCAGTTACTTGGTGTTTGCCCGTTAGGATGTCCCAACCGTCGCCGTCATATTTAGCCGCTGCAGCAACGTACTTAGAGCCGTCGATTACTGAACCACCGCCAACAGCGATAATGAATTCTACGTTTTCTTCTTTAACAAGAGCGACTGCTTTGTCTAGCGTCTCTTTGGTAGGGTTTGCTTCAACGCCAGAGAACTCGATCCAAGAGTGATCTTTCAAAGATTCTACAACTTGGTCGTAAACACCGTTGCTCTTGATTGAACCGCCACCATAGATGACCAGTACTTTCTTCGAAGTATCAACCGCTTGGCTGATAGCGTTGATTTGGCCTTGGCCGAAATGGATAACAGTAGGGTTAACGTAAGTAAATTGCATCAGAGATTCCTTGTGTAAAGCGAAATTTGTTATTTTGGTTTATTGCTCAATTTCTATATTTGCATATTAGTACAGTAATCTAGGTCAATGAAGAGCTGTTCCTCCAAATAAATTGCCTATTTCTACAAACTTGATATTCTTCCTCTGCTTTAGCTTACTTACTCTTAGCACTTGGAATGGAAAGTCGCCACTTATGAAAACACTCGCTCAGTTGTTACAGTCATATGTAGAACACAAAGGTTGGGATGATCTCGAAGGGATCAGAGAAACTGAAATTAGCGGCGTGTGGTTGTATAGAAGCAGTGGAGGGAATCAGCGTCAGCCATTTACTTACCAGTCTGGCATTATCATGCTCGGACAGGGTAAAAAGAACATCTACATTGGCGAAAGGCCAGTGACTTACGCTGCAGGTGATTATCTTGTGGTGGGTGTGCCAATGCCGTTAGAGTGCGAAGCCTTGCCTGTTAATGGTGAACCATTGCTTGGCTTGTCGATTAGCATTGATTCTCAACGCTTGCATAGCTTAGTCAAAAAGCTCGAAGATCAAGGCTTCTTAGAGAGCTACTGCAACAAGCACAAACAGAACTCGAGTGGCTTAGAATCGACGCCAATGGAAGAGCAAATGCTAGAGAGCTTTACCCGATTGGTGAAAACGCTGCATTGCGACATTGAGGCCAACATATTGGGCGATGCCATGGTAACGGAGATTGTCTACCGCGCATTAACCGGTTCAGAAGGGCGTGTGCTGTTTGATTTAGCTCATCATGATGGCCATTACGCACGTGTTGCCAAAGCGCTGTCTAAAGTGCATGAAGAGTACGACCAAACCATCACCGTTCAATCGCTTGCTGACGAAGCCAACATGAGCGTGTCTGCCTTCCACAATGCATTCCGTAATGTCACCTTTGAATCACCTCTTCAATACTTGAAAAAGGTTAGACTTAATAAAGCCAAAGAGCTGATTCAACTAGAAGGCCTTCGTATTAGTGATGCTGCACGTCGAGTCGGTTACTCCAGCCCATCTCAATTTAGCCGCGAATTTAAGCGCCACTTCAATACTACTCCAAGAGCGGTTTAGTTCTTCTTTCAACGAAACTATGTGTTGAGAGCTATAATGCCAAAAGCTATGGTGACGATTGCTCATATTTGTTGAATTATATGAGTAAATGTATCTAATCATAGGCATTGTCAGATTGTAGGTATTTGATTCTCGAATATATTATTAACGTACTTATATAAAATAAGCTCTCGAAAATAATTAATTAAATAGCCTAAGAGTTTATGCACAGGTATAGGGGAGAAACTCACTAACTTAGCTATTAACGAAGTTTTAGTGTGAACAACCTATCAAATATTATCTAAAATTCTGGAATTACTCACCGTACTATCAGAGAGAGTATTCAGGATTATTGAATAGACTTAAAATTAAAGATAATTTAGCAGTTGATAAAGCCTAGTGGGACGGATAATTAGTCGTTCGATGACTAATTATTCTGTAACTTGCTGATTTGTAGTCAACTGAGAGTCTGATTGATATCACGTTTACCTTAAAATAATTCACTTAATATGGCGCTACTTTAATCATTCTTTCCAATACGATTGTTAAATATAAATACGTATGACTATATTATTAAAAGGATAATTCCGATGAGTAGCGATATCATTAAAATTTCAAGAAATACTGAAAACGCACCAATTAATTCTGTATCTACACAAACGGTCGCTTTTTCTCATTATAATAACTTTTCAGCTCAATTACCTGTTGACCCTAAAACAGGTGAAGTAGTGATTGGTGATATTAAAGACCAAGCAGCACAATGCTTAAATAATATTAAGGCCATTGTTGAAAGCATCGACCATGTTATGGATGATGTTGTGAAGATTAATGTTTTCGTTAAGAATATTTCTGATATCGATGCTATTGATGAAGTTTACAAAAGCTTCTTCCAAAACAGCCTCCCTACACGCACAGTCGTGGGCGTAGCTGCGCTACCGAACAGTGACGCTTTAGTTCAAATGGATGCGCTTATTTCAAACGGCGAAGGCACTAAACCACAAGCACCTTGCGCGCTAGTTAAGGTATCAAGAAATACAGATAACGCGCCTCAAAGTACTGTATCGACGCAGACTGCGGCTTTTTCTCACTACAACAACCTTTCGGCTCAATTGCCTATCGATGTAAATACATGTGAGTTGGTTGATGGTGGTATCGAAGCGCAAACAGCACAATGTCTATCAAACATCAAAGCTATTCTAGAAAGTATCGGTCATGTCATGAATGATGTGGTTAAAACGACTATCTACCTAAAAAATATCGCAGATGCGGAAGTGGTAAATGAAGTATGTGCTAAATTCTTCCCAAGCTACGTTCCTGCTCGTACTGTTGTTAACGCAGCTGAATTACCAATGGGTGCTTTAATTCAAATTGATACATCCATTTCACATGGCGACGGTACACCGCCACAACTGCCAGAAGACACTCGCTTACTGGTTATCGAAGCTAATAATACGGTTGATGCGCCATTTATGGCTTATTCGCACACAGTCGCTTTCTCTCACTACAATCATATTTCAGGTCAACTGCCTGTAGATCCGAAAACCAATGAAGTGGTTGCTGGTGGTATAAAAGAGCAAACTGAACAATGTCTTAAGAATATTAAGGCGATCATTGAAAGTGTTGAGCACAGCATGGACGATACGGTGAAAATTAATATTCAGCTTAAAGATGTTTCAGATATTGATGCGGTGAACGACATCTACACTACGTTCTTTAATGCTGAGTTACCGGCAAGAACGGTAGTAGGGGTTTCAGAGATTCCTATGAACGCTTTAATTCAAATTGATGCTGTCGTTTCTAACTGTGAAGGGACACCTCCACAAGACGTTGTTGCATAAATCAATTGAACCCTTCTCGATAATATCGATCAGATCTCGGTTTAGCTTCCAAATAGGGAGCAAACTCAACAGGCCGAGATCTGATCCGTTCACTTCATTACTCAAGTCCATCGAAGCGACACACCTAAGCTTATCCCGTAAACATGGTATTTATAAGGTTGAAGTGTTTTAATATGAAAAACAGACGCTTAACGTAATAAAGAAAACCAGTTTATGCAATTTCGAGCCATTTTACTGCTATGCCTTACCCTAATAGGGTGTTCGTCCAATCAAGAGTTGGTACCCGACCCAACAACCATCACGCTATTTTATGGTGATACATCCATCGCCGCAGGTATTTTAGAGGATAAAACATTCAATTCAGTCCTTGCCGATAGGGTTGAAAGCGTTACGTTTTCTGGCTCAATATCAAAGAAAGACTCTGGCTATTTTGTCGATATGTTAGTGATTCGAGAAACAAAAGAGCCACGTTCAACACGACAGCTTAACACCTCGCTTCTAATGAAACCGGGGGAGTTAGTAGATGTTGGCGGCGTGAATAACGATGTGTTCAGGGTAATCCTTGAGTAACAAAAATAAAGTGTTCAATTAATCTGATTTTTTGCTTTACCTCAACCTAACTTGAAGTCTTAAGCTTCTCTTACTGATTAAGAAGGAGCTTATTATGCAAAATAACTACGTAAAAGAACTCGCCGTTAAAACTTACCAAGAAGACCTTCAAAAAGAGTACGTTAGATCTAAAGCTCAGCCATTCCACGCCCCAAGTTTTATCGGTGGGGTGCTGTTGTCAGTTGTGCTGGTGGGACTGTTTTAATTTATGCAGAATTTCTGATCCATTGCCAACTCTCAACATATCTATTTGCTGCACTTTAATGGCTACGGCACAATCTCTTAGGTTGAATTGTGACGCTAATGTCGAGAGGAAGTGAAGTATGGCAAGTCCAAGAGTATTAAAGTCACAGATTACTGATATTACCTGTGGCGAGAATGTCACTATCATCGAGCCAAGTAACGTTTATGGCTGTGAGCTTAAAGATGATGTGTTCGTTGGCCCCTTTGTTGAGATTCAAAAGAACACCGTGATAGGTGCGAGAAGCAAGATTCAATCTCACACCTTTATCTGTGAGTATGTGACCATTGGAAGTGACTGCTTTGTTGGTCACGGAGTCATGTTTGCCAACGACTTATTCAAAGAGGGCAAGCCAGATCCTAATCCTGAAAGTTGGGGGCGTACCTTGATAGCTGACAACGTCACGATCGGTTCTAACGCTACGGTTCTGTCTGTCAGCATTTGCGAAGGTGCAGTAATCGGCGCGGGCAGTGTGGTAACGAAAGACATCACCGAAAAAGGTATCTACGCAGGTAACCCAGCCAAGAAATTGAGAGGTTTACCGTAACCGTATTAATAAGCCGTGGTTCATGAATCATAAGGTGCGGCTTTTTAGGGAAACATTAGAGTATTTGTCATGGATGTATTTTTACACTTACTTCAACCGAATGACGCGAGTGCGCTTTTGGATTTTGAGGTCGAAAATCGAGAGTGGTTTGAGCAATTTATTCCAGTTAGGGGTGATAGCTTCTATTCAAATGCAGGTGTGACCGAGCAAATCACCAGCTTTCTAACTGAATACGAGAATGGTGAGATGATTCCTATGTTGATCAAAGATGCCAATGGCACTGTCTGTGGAAGAATCAACATCCGCGATATCGACCAGATCGCCCATAGTGGAGAGCTAGGGTATCGAGTAGGTCGTTCCTTTGCTTCAAAAGGCATTGCGTCTAACGCAGTAAAGCAGTTTCTACTCTATTTGGAGGAACAGACCAACCTTAAATATGTTGATGCCTATGCGTTAGTGGGCAATATCGGTTCCAACAAAATCTTATCCAATACCGGTTTTGAATTGGTCGAGTATGTTGAGAGCTACGCGGTGTTTAAAGGAGAACATCAAGATGCTAATTATTATCGTAAGGTTTTAGCTGACTAGCTGACTAGCTGACTATCAGTGCCTTATACATTAGAAGCTGGCAGCGTCCTTCTAGCCAGCTTCGAGTCTTTTTATTTAAAGGTTTAAGGTTACTTCTAGGTTTGGCCACTTCTAGATTTACGGTTACTTCTGAGGTTTGTTATGTTCGATTACGCTAATCGCGATAGCCAAAAACAGGATATCTTTCACTAGGAAGAAGTTAGTGACTAAGATGCCATCCGATACTTTCCAAGCGTTTGGCGTTGTAACCAGGAAGCTAAGTGTCACAACAAAGATAGCCGATGCAGCAATGCCTGAGTAGAAAGCTACTGTCGGCTTCTTAAATCCAACGATCAATCCAATCGCGACGATGATCTCCGCGCCACCCACCATGTTAGACACAGCTTGTACTGAGAACAGATTGTAAAGCCAGTTCATTGCAGGATGATTCGCGATTAGCGGTTCAATGAGCATCGCTTCAGTTGGCGTAAACTTATAAATTCCAATCCAAGCGAGCACTAATGCTACTCCAACCACTCCAAGGTTATATCCCACATTACTCTGTTTTAAATCATAGGTTTGAACATGCATAAAAGTACTCCATTTAATAAAATCCTTGAATATGACCGCAAGAGTTCAGATTAAATTTCGCATTGAGAATAATAATTAATATATTTATCTAGAGATTTGACACGTGGCGACTTATTGTCTCGATAGGGGCTTAAAGGCTAGTGATGTTGAGAACCAAAGCAATGGGGAAGCGATAGTGCTGTTCAAAAGGTACCGCGAGTTTTCCAATTTTTGTTTTCAATATTCGCGATTTGGATTAGATTACGCTGATGTTCACCCTAATTATAAGAAGAGTATAACCAGTGAAAATTCATAGAATTAACCCGACCAAACGTTGGTCTGATGTAACTGTTTTTAACGGTATTGCAAGCTTTGTGGAAGTGGCAGAGACGGATACAACAGCAGGAATTAAGAGTCAGGTTCAGCAAATCTTCGAACAAGCCGAAGAAATGATGAGTTTGGTAGACAGCGACAAATCTCGCGTATTGTCAGTGACTATTTATCTCACGGATTTCGCTAACTTTGATGCACTCAATGAAGTTTGGGAAGCGTGGTTCCCTGAAGGCTGCGCGCCAAGCCGTGCATGCGTGAAAGCAGAACTTGCTAATCCTGAGCTACTGGTTGAGATGTCGTTTATGGTTGCTGCGGGTGAAAAGTTTCAATAAGCCGAACTATCGGTTGAAATAAGCTATCGTAGATAGAAGTAACGAACAGATAAAACAAAGCCACTCAGGTGAATCACTTGAGTGGCTTTTTAGTGTTCTACGCTACCCGAAACTAAATCGGGTCAGGTATTAAGCGATACCTTGATCTCTTGCCATCTGCTTCGCGATCTTCGGCGCGTGCCATAGACACGGGAGCAAGATAAACGATACCGGAACCGCTGTGATTACAATGAACGACTGTAGAGCGGAGATGCCGCCTGAACCCATTGAGATAAGTGCGATCGCTACCGCACCCATGATGATACCCCAGAAAGTACGTACCGCTGCGTTTGGCTCTGTCGTACCCGTCATTACCACACTGATGGTGTAAGTCATTGAGTCACCTGTTGTCACGATGAACGTGGTCGTCAGGATCAGGAACAGAATTGCAATCAGAGTTGGGAACGGCAGTTGCGCGGTAATTGCTAGAAGAACCGCCGGAAGGTTGAAGCCTTCGAACGCACTAGAAATCACACCTGGGTTCTCTAATTCAAACGCTAGACCACTACCACCAACGATGCTGAACCAGAAACACGTTACAAGCGGTGCAACGATGCTAATAGAAACGATCATTTGGCGAATAGTACGGCCACGTGAGATACGAGCAATGAAGATCGCCATCATTGGGCCATAACCTAAGAACCAACCCCAGAAGAACACAGTCCAGCCACCTAGCCATGCTGTATCTTGGCGGTATAGCGCCATTGGGATGAAGTTATCAACCATTTCGCCCATACCTTGCAGGTAGCCATCAACGATGAAGCTCGTTGGGCCAACAAGAAGGATGTAGCCGATTAGACACACAGACAAGATGATGTTGTAACGGCTTACCAGTTGGATACCTTTGTTCACGCCGCTCAAAGCAGAAAGCGTGTACATTGCGATAGCAAAGATAATAACAACACTTTGAGTTGCAAAGCTGTCTGAAATGCCAAACAGTTCGCTCAGTGCGTAGCTGATTTGTAGGCCAAGGAAGCCGATAGGGCCGATAGTACCTGCGGCTACAGCCACGATGCTGCATGCGTCGACAACGTTACCAACCCAACTGTTAATCGCTTTGTCGCCAAGTACTGGGTAAAGCAGAGTGCGAGGCTTAAGAGGAAGGCCTTTGTCGTAATGCAAGTGCATTAACACGATGGAAGACAAACCACCTAAGATTGCCCATGCAAGGAAACCCCAGTGCATGAAAGATTGTGATAGAGCATTGAACGCCATCGCTTGAGGATCTGCGTTGCCATACAGTGGCGGAGCTGAAACAAAGTGAGCGATAGGCTCTGCGGCTGCCCAGAACACACCACCGCCGGCTAGCAGCGTACATAGGACGATAGACATCCATTTAAAGGTGGTCATTTCAGGTAGGGCAAGCGTTCCTAAGCGAACGTGGCCGGTGCGACCTAGTGCAAGCACTAAACCGATAATGAAGTTGAGAAGTAGTAGGACTTGCCAGAAAGCACCGAACCACTTAGTTGAATAACTAAAGCCGATGTTTACAAGTTCGGACAACACGGAGGTGTTGGTGAAGGCTAGGATGACAAAGAGGGTTAAAAAACTGCCACTAAGCCAAAAGACTGGGTTTCCGAGTTCCAGTTTTTCACCCAAAGATTGAGCTTTATTGAAATCGATAGAAGTAGATTCTGCGTTGATGTTTTCGTTGGCGACTTGCGTCAAGTTGGACATTATTTCTTCGCTATATTTGGCTCTTTCGAGCCTATGTATTTCTTCCACACTTGCATTGAAATGTGAGGTTCGTCAAAAAAATCCGCGATACTACCACAATTGTTAAGAAAAAGTGGGCAAATTTAGAAAAGAAATCAGTTCTACGGCGAAATCAATCCCTTTTGGTTAGTTTTAAAACGAAATTTCAGAACGAACAAATAAAGCAGATATGAATAGAGTTTTGTAATTAAGGATACGAATTAGGCGATATTTTTTAGCGTACCGAAATAAATTTAATATTAGTTGTTCGTGCAAAATAAGTGTCGACTCATTGCATGCTATAAACAAATTAATGCGAGTCATTTTATAAATATCGAATATTTTAGGTGTTAAATTGGCACTGTTACCTACAGTTGTTTTGCGAAGAGATTTAAGTGATGAGAAATATGACACTTAAATTAAGCATCTTGAAACAATAACTTAAGGGACAGCTAACATGCACCTAAACCAAGGAAGAGTGGCCAAGAAGGTTTTTACACTCAGTACTCTCACCGCGTCATGCTTAATGGCGTTCAACAGCTACGCGGCTGTGGATTGTTCAACGTTAGAAGCGTGGGATTCCGCCACGGTGTACACCGGTGGTGATCAGGTTTCACATGACGGCAGCGCGTACTCAGCGAATTACTGGAATCAAAATAACAACCCGAGCCAATTTGAGGGTGACTATGCACAATGGAAAAAGATTGATGTGTGTAGTGGTGGCGGAGGTGGCGGTACGCCAAATGAAGTACCAACGGCTTCATTAACGGCACCCTCTGCTTCTGACGTGATTACTGAAGGCGATAATGTTGTATTGAGTGCAACAGCACTAGATTCTGATGGCAGTGTGGCTTCGGTTGAGTTCTTTGTTGATGGCGCATCTGTTGCGGTAGTCACAGCGGCACCTTTCGAAGCGACTTGGGCTGCAACGTCGGGTAATCATCAGGTTTCTGTTGTTGCAACGGATAATGAAGGCGCAGCAAGTGTTGCAAGTGCGGTTTCTGTTTCTGTTGATTCAGCACAACCAGGGAATGAAGCACCGACAGTTTCAGTTGCACTTTCAGTGACATCTGTTGATGTTGGTGGTGTAGTCACACTGACAGCAACGGCAGCAGATAGCGATGGCACGGTTGATAAGGTTGATTTCTACGTAGCGGGTGCTCTTGTGGGCACTGCTGCAACGAGCCCTTACACGTTAGATTACACAACAACTCAAGCGGGTTCTTTAGCGGTTTACGCGAAAGCAACAGACGACCAAGGTGCGACTGCAGATTCTGCGTTGGCATCTTTGACCGTGAACGGCGCTCCAACAGTGAGCACATGTCGCCCTGATGGCTTATATCAAACTCAAGGTGTCGATGTTCCTTACTGTACAATTTACGATGATGAAGGCCGTGAGAAAATGGGCGCAGACCATCCCCGTCGTGTCATTGGTTACTTCACAAGTTGGCGTGCAGGGGATGACCCACAAGCTGCTTACCTAGTAAATGATATTCCTTGGGAACAACTCACACACATTAACTACGCTTTCGTGAGCATCGGTTCAGATGGCAAAGTAAACGTCGGTGATGTAAACGATCCAAATAACGCAGCGGTTGGTAAAGAGTGGCCGGGTGTGGAAGTTGATCCGGCATTAGGCTTCAAAGGTCACTTCGGTGCATTAGCGACAGCGAAGAAAAAACACGGCGTGAAAACGTTAATCTCAATCGGTGGTTGGGCTGAAACAGGTGGTCACTTCGCGACTGATGGCAGCCGCGTGGCTGATGGTGGTTTCTACACCATGACGACCAATGCTGATGGTTCTATCAACCATCAAGGTATCGAAACATTCGCGACTTCAGCGGTCGAAATGCTGCGTAAGTACCAGTTCGATGGTCTAGATATCGATTACGAATACCCAACCTCAATGGCGGGTGCCGGTAATCCATACGACAAAGACTTCATGGAACCACGTCGTCAATACCTGTGGGCTTCGTACCAAGTGTTGATGAAAGTGCTACGTGAGAAGCTCGATGCGGCGTCTGCGCAAGATGGCAATCACTACATGTTAACGATCGCAGCGCCTTCTTCTGGTTACCTATTACGCGGTATGGAAACATTCGATGTAACCAAGTACCTCGATTACGTAAACATCATGTCTTACGACCTTCACGGTGCGTGGAACGATCACGTAGGTCATAACGCAGCCTTGTTTGATACGGGTAAAGATTCAGAGCTAGCGCAGTGGAACGTATACGACACGGCGGCTTACGGTGGTATTGGTTATCTGAACACGGATTGGGCTTACCATTACTTCCGTGGTTCTATGCCAGCAGGCCGTATTAACATCGGTGTGCCTTACTACACTCGTGGTTGGCAAGGCGTAACGGGTGGTGAGAATGGTCTTTGGGGCCGAGCAGCACTGCCAAACCAATCTGAATGTTCAGCGGGTACGGGTGAAGGCGAGAAAAACAACTGTGGCCATGGCGCTATTGGTATCGACAACATGTGGCACGATACCGATCCAAAAGGTAACGAAATGGGCGCGGGTTCTAACCCTATGTGGCACGCGAAGAACCTAGAGAAGGGTATTTGGGGCTCTTACGCTGAAGCTTACAAGCTTGATCCTGTGAATGATCCTTCAGATGTTCTAACGGGCACTTACACGAGAAACTACGACAGTGTGGCGGTTGCCCCTTGGTTGTGGAACGCAGAGAAGGGCGTATTCCTTTCAACAGAAGATAAACAGTCTATCGACGTGAAAGCGGACTACGTTATCGACAAAGAGATCGGCGGTATTATGTTCTGGGAACTAGCAGGGGATTATAACTGTTATGTTCTCGATGCGAATGGCAACCGAAGCTCTATCGATACGACTGAGCAAGCGTGTAACAGCGGTAACGGTGAGTTCCACATGGGTAACACCATGACGAAAGCTATCTACGATAAGTTTAAGTCTGCAACACCATATGGAAACAAAGTAGCGACGGGTGCTATTCCAACAGAAGCGCTAGATATCGCGGTATCGGTTGGTGGCTTCAAAGTCGGTGACCAAAACTACCCAATCAACCCTAAGATCACGTTCACGAACAACACAGGGCAAGCTCTTCCGGGTGGAACTGAGTTCCAATTCGATATCCCAGTATCTGCACCTGATAACGCGAAAGATCAATCGGGTGGTGGTTTGACCGTGATTGCTTCAGGTCATACTCGCGCGGATAACATCGGTGGACTAGATGGAACCATGCACCGAGTGGCGTTTACGTTGCCGACATGGGAAGAGCTTCCTGCTGGCGGTGTGTATGAGTTAGACATGGTGTATTACTTGCCAATTTCTGGCCCTGCTAACTACGCGGTGAATGTCGGTGGCGTTGATTACGCGTTTAGCTTCGAGCAGCCAGATCTACCATTAGGTGATATCAGTTCAGGTGGCGGTAACCCTGGCGATGGTGGCACCAATCCAGGTACATGTGATACGGCAGGTTTAGCGGTTTACCCAGACTTACCTCAGAAAGATTGGGCAGGTAACCCAAGCCATGCAAACACAGGAGACCAAGTGGTTCACAACGGTAGTGTTTACCAAGCAAACTGGTGGACAAGTTCTGAACCGGGTAGCGATGGTAGCTGGACTCAAGTTTGTTCTTAATTTAATGCTAAGCAAACTATTTATAGACAATAGAGTGTAGTAATAGGTAATAAACACAAATGCTTTTAAGTCTATTTATCAGGAATTAGTATCAATTAAGTAATCAATCTAGACGTAAAATCAAAAAGCCGAACTGAATCCAGTTCGGCGTTTTTGTTATAAGTCACAGATTACGTATAGAAACCCTTAAAAATATCGACACTCGTTCAGTAAAAAATAAAAACATGATATAAAACAGTCTGTATATAAGAGAAGTCACAGCGTTACCTGAAATTATAAATCTACGGGGTAATCTTGAAAGTCAGACGTAAATACATTCTTAATTTTTCAATTGCGCTCGCCGTCGTGTCGATGATTCTTTCTGCCTTTCAATTTAATCGAACTGAAAGGTCATTGTTGGAATCTAACCAACTGTTTTTTCGTACGATTGTGAACGCGAGTTACGATATTGTCGACACCACAGTTAATGAGGCGATAAAGACATATCTTAAAGGAATTACGGATACCGTTGCGTCTCATGTATGGCATACCACGCCAGAACAAGAAGTTGAACAGGTAAGCCAAATTGCCCGTGAATTGCATATTGGACAATCGGGTTATATCTATTTGATGTCACCCCAAGGCGTCCATCTCTACCATCCATTCTTGCAAGGTCAGAAGCGTGGGCATCTTACTCATATCCAAAAACAGCTCACTATTGACTCTGGCATGATCGAGTACTTTCACGCTAACCCTCATGAGATAAGCCGCAGAGCCAAAGTCGCTTATTCGATGAGGCTACCGAGTGGTAATACTTTGGTTGCGACGACCTATAAAGAAGAATTGATGTATTTGGTCGATCTTGAAGGTTTAAAAGATAAACTTAGAAAGTATGCGTTTGGTGATAGCGGATATGTGTACATTGTCGATCTGCAGGGTAACTTAGTGCTTCATCCAGATTATGAGCACAAATCATTGAAATCCTTAATAGGCTACTCGTCTGAACTGCTTATTGATCGAATCGCCACCAAAACCAGAAGGTCAATTCAGTTACTCGATTTCCAGTGATAGTGGCACGACCAACAAAAAAATCTTCTATAAGTTTTACCCTTATCTTAATTGGGTCATTTCTGCAGGTATCTTAGAGCAAGAGCTTAATCGAAATCATAGCCTATTGTTTATTAGCTTGATGGCTTTGGTTGTAAGTTTGTTGAGCATTATTGTCGTGTTGGTGCTTTACCTGCGGCATCGTCATCTTAGAATCTTGGATGTGGCAAGCCTCGATTACCTTACTGGGCTTCCTAGTCGACGGAGTTTTATCGAACAGCTAAAACTGAAAATTACTCAAAGGTCGCCTTATCCGCTAACAAATGTCGGTGTCATTTTGCTGGATATTGACCATTTCAAGCGGGTGAACGATCAATATGGTCATGCTCAAGGCGATAGGGTTATCTGTGAGGTCGCAAAATCACTGAAGAGATTTGTTAACCGTCGTCGTTTGATTGCACGCTATGGCGGTGAAGAGTTTATTTTGGTGACGTTTGATTGTGATGAACATGAGTTATTCGAATTATCAGAGGCGTTACGGTTATGTGTTGAGCAACTTCAAGGTTTAGTGTCGCCAGTAACAATCAGCGCTGGTTGTTGCCATGCTCAAGCACTGACTGACATTGAAACCGCTATCGATAAAGCCGACAAAGCGCTTTATCAAGCAAAAGAGAGTGGACGTAACAACACTCAAGCGTATCGAGAGAACGAATATCACGTTGCTTACATGTGATCGGTTGAAAGCCTCATTGAATTGAAAAGTTTTGTTCACACAAATCGAGCTCTTGAGAACGACAAACACAAAAAAGCCCAAATAGATCGCTCTATTTGGGCTTTTTCAGAATTATTTGAAAGGCTAATCGTTAATTTAAGCTTTCGCTGCTTTCATCGCTTCCGTTTTTTTTTCCTTTTGCATTTTTGCAAGGAAGTAGATGTTTACACAAGCGATAAAGCCGTTGGTGGCTGCAACTGGCCATGCGTCAATCATGATGCCGTATGCTGTGAAGAGTGCACAGCCAATAAAGTTAAGGACACGCAGACGAACGATATCTTTCATTGTTAATGAAATTGCGACCATAATAGACGCAGCGTAACCTAAAATTTCAACCATATTGAATTCCATTGTTTGACCCTCTTAAATTTGCCGATACTTTGTCGGTACCAATTCTTCTCTTCATGAGATGATTGAGGAAGCTCCGTGCCTCGAATGGTCTGGTTTTGTTTAACGGGGAGAACTATACCAACTCTGTTTTTGTGATTAAACCCCCAAAACAGACAGAGGTGAAGGTTAGCGATTACGCAAACGTTTAATGACCTTTCTATTAACATAATTACTATTTATGTTGGAGGTTGAATTGATAGTTATTCTTATATAGGTAAGGAAGCCTCGAATGATAAAACGATCCATTTGTGCAACAAAAAGCATAAAAAAAGCAGCACTATTGGCTTTGATGGCTATTGGGCTGACCGCATGCTCTACGCAAGAAATACCACCCACACACAATTATGGTGTGGTCACTAGCGGTGACTTTGGTTTCATGAAACACGGCGTGATGACGTACTCCTGGCACCCTGAGTCAGAAAAGGTTTACCTTTCTCAAAAATACGACGAAACCGTGGTAACCGATTTAGTGCGTGATTCGATTCAAGAACAGCTCTCAAGTAAAGGTTATCAGTTAAAGCAGGATGGTGTCGGTGATGTTGTTGTAGGCTTTGGATTAGCGGAAGAATCGGAACTGAACGATGAGTCTATCTTCGATGCGATTAAGCTATCTACTGGTGTGCCATTTTACGATGGTGAAGGTAAAGTCGCGGAGAAAGGGTCGTTGTACATTGCGTTTTTCGTACCTAACTCAGAGGTCGTACAATGGCAAGCATTAGCACAGTCTGGCATCCAACCTGATTTAGAGCCAAGCGAGAGCAAACAGCGTATTACTGACTTTGTTGAAATGTTATTTAGACGCATGCCTGAGCGATAGCATTAGGCGTTGAATGCATTCGTGGAGTAAATATTAGTTGTGGAAAATATGGTCAGATCGCAGATTATACTTTTTTATTTGTAACGAATGGTACAAATACGTAAAGCAACGTAAAGTTCGCGCTTCTTTTGCTAGCATTTGTCTATACTGCTCAAAACGTTAACTTAGGTTTGATTCAATGAAACTGTTTTCCAAATACTCTCTCCCTCTATTAAGTATATTCATTGTAAGTAACGCCGCGATGGTAAGTAATGCAGCTATCGCAGCACCTTCTATAGTACCAAGCCCACCTAGCCTAGGCGCAAAAGGGTATGTGTTAATTGATTTTAATTCTGGTGATGTGCTGGTAGAAAAAAACGCACATACGAAGTTAAACCCAGCAAGCTTGACCAAACTGATGACCAGCTATGTGGCAGGTCAAGAGATGAAGCGAGGCAACATCTCTGCTGATGATCAGGTACGAATCAGTGAGAACGCGTGGGCGAAGAACTTCCCAGACTCTTCAAAAATGTTCATCGAAGTAAACACCGATGTAGCAATGATGGATCTTTATCGTGGCTTGATTATTCAATCCGGTAATGATGCTAGCGTTGCGATTGCAGAGCATGTTGCAGGCTCACAAGATGCATTCGTTGACCTGATGAACTCTTGGGCTACCTCTCTGAAGCTAGAAAACACCCATTTTGCCAATGCACATGGTTTGGATGCAGACGACCTCTATTCGACTCCTTACGATATCGCGTTACTCGGTCGTGCCATTATTCGTGATTTACCGGATGTGTATGGCTTATACAGCGAACGCTCTTTCAGTTACAACGGCATCACTCAACATAACCGTAATGGCTTGTTGCGTGATAGAAGCTTAACCGTTGATGGCATGAAAACGGGCTACACCTCTGGTGCTGGCTACAGTTTGGCGAGTTCAGCGACACAAGGTGAGATGAGACTTATCGCGGTTGTGATGGGCGCATCAAGCGTTAAGAGCCGTGAATCAGACAGCAAACAGCTGTTGAGCTACGGTTTCCGTTTCTTCGATACACTAAACCCGCATAAAGGCGGCGATCAAGTGGCTGAAGAGAAGGTATGGTTTGGTGAGCAAGACACATTGAAATTAGGTGTGGCAGAAGACACGTTCATTACGTTGCCTAAGTCAGACAGTAAAAAGCTGACTGCATCTATCGAGCTTAACTCTGAACTGAAAGCGCCAATTGCAGAAGGTCAAACTCTAGGTGTGGTTCATTACACCGTTGATGGCGAAGATGTTCAAACTCAGCCTTTGATCGCGCTTGAAGCGGTTGAACAGGGCGGTTTGTTCAAACGTTTAATAGACTACGTTAAGCTGTTCTTCGCGAGCCTGTTCTAAATAGAGCCTGTGGCGATAAGCCGCGCTGAAAAGTCGAAATATTATGGGTGTTGTGAGTGAATCACAGCGCCCTTTGTTATTTCTACATCAATGAAAACGCCGCGCCGCACTATCTTTATTAGCCGTAGCGGGCGGTTTCGATTACTATACGCAAAATTTAGCAGTGTAGTCACTTATGACGATAGATATAAAGAACGTAACCGAACCCGAAGTAACCTGTGCAAATTGTCAGGCATGCTGTTGTCGTTTAGAGGTTATGATCATCACAGATACGGGCGTACCTGAAGAGCACATCGCTTATGATGAATGGGGCGGTGAAACCATGAAGCGCTTAGACGACGGCTGGTGTTCTGCGGTAGATAGAGAAACACTGATGTGTACTATCTACGAAAACCGACCATGGATCTGTCGCGAGTTCGAAATGGGCTCTTTCGAATGTGTTGACCAGCGCAAAGATGTGATGGGCTAGGCGTCTGCAGTATTGAACTCAGTAACTAAAGTACGCTAATGAACTGTGATAATCACATTAAAATTAAATATCAGGGTTCTATACCTTAAGCAGTTGTAGAACCTTGATGCGTTTTATGAGATCAAATATTGAGTGAGATAAGAGTCTTAGCTCGATAAGTTAGAGTTTAGAACTCGGAAGGCACTTCAAACTCCATCCATTCACCGGTTGTCGGGTGAATCAACTTTAAGTAGCCAGCGTGCAGGTGTAAGCGCTCGCGTTTGTATCCGTATAAGTCGTCACCACGAATAGGTACACCAAGCCCTAATGGATGAGCACAGTGCACTCGCAGCTGGTGGGTTCGCCCTGTTTTAGGGTACAAGTGAACCTTGGTTTTGCCATTGTGAGTGCTAACCACTTGCCAATGGGTCTCTGCATTTCGGCCGTGTTGGTGACAAACCAGTTGTCTTGGTCTGTCCGTGATGTCGCCGCGCAAAGGAAGGCTGATATTGCCAGATTCGCCCGTTATCTCGCCATCTAACAAAGCGGTGTAGCGTTTCTCTACGGTTCTATTAATGAACTGCTTCTGAATATGCTTGTTTGATTCCGCCGTGAGCGCCAAGATCAACAAACCTGACGTCGACATATCCAACCTATGGATAATCAAAGGACCAGTCGCATCCGGGTAACGCGCTTTTATGCGGGTATAAACTGAATCTTCGATGAACTTACCGGGAACCGACAAGAACTCTTCAGGCTTATTGACGACTACGATTTCATCGTCTTCATAAACAATATTAAAAGACTTACCAACCGCAGGGTTCACGATAAGCGGGTTATCTTCTAGCTCTATGCCACTTAACTGGTGTTCGAGGATCTCAAAGCTTTTACTCTGACAAACAGGGTAGAGGTTTGCGTGTTGTCGAATGATGTCTGTAGGCGGTAATCCCCACCAAAACTCAGATAATGCTAACGGCTTGAACCCGTGTTCAAACGCAAAGTTAAGCAACTTAGGTAGGCAGCAGTCACCAGAGCCTTCAAGCGCGTCTTTACCATCGAGCAACTCGAGTAAATTCTTAGATTGCTTGGCTTGATTGATAAAGCGATAGTGAGAGAGGCGTTGAGTTTCCAACTGTTGTGAAACTGCTTGGTGATCTTGCTTACGGTTTTTCAGTTCGCTTTCAATCAAATCAATTTGTGATTGGCGCTCTGCGATCTTCTGTTTCCACTCAATACGAAGTGCTTTTAGGTCACGTTTCTCTTGGCTACTTTGATTGCCCAGTTGTTTGAGCAAATTCGCCGCTGACTCTAGATTCCCTAATGCTTTTTCTTGATTGGCTTGTTCTCTGAGTTCGTTACGCTGAGCTTTGTTTGCGGCCATTGCTAACTGAAAGGCTTCGATAGCTTTTGCTGATTCGATTTTTAACCCTTCAAGCTCGGCCAATAATGTGTCTAGATTGTGCGACTGTTGCAGCTTTTCAATGTCGTCCGAGAGCTGCAATTGTCGAGCAAGGTTCGCACTGTTTTGAGATTGAAACTGTTTTGAATCGAAGGCTGGTGGAACAAAGTGAATGTTGTTTAACTGAGAGACCAAAGCCGGATCTAACTGCAAGCCTGAAAACGCAGAAAGGTAACCTAACCCTTGTGTGGTTGGATTCTGAACAAGAAGCACAGCGTAGAGATTACCTTGCGAGGTTTCATTCACACCACAGTCGACAAGTGATTGCTGAAGCTGCAGCATAGCGAATTCACACACAGGGTGCGGGGTATAGTAATACGGAAACGTAAAACGAGTCGGTAGCGCTAAATCGACATTCGTGTTTGCTAGGTGCAGAGGTGTGTATTGAGCGAGGTTTGTTGGCATTAAGATCAAACTCTATGGCTGTTCAGTTAGAGTTCGGTATTGTTGTCGAAATGAAGACAAATGAGAAGCCAAAGCAGAAGATAAATCGGCTTTGGCTTCATTTAGTTTCTTGTGTTTACTCTAGCAAGCACGTGTTTGAGTGAAACTCGATCAGTTCGAGTGTTCTAGCTCTACTTGCTCAGCTTTTTGGTAAGCAGGGTGGCTCTTTAAAAGTTCACCGTATTTAGCGATGTTAGGGTAAAGCGCAGTTGCACCAAAGTTACCAACGATTTCTACGATGAACGACATCATAAAATCTGCACCTGTTAGTGTGTCTGCAACCAAGTAGGTTTTACCTTCAAGTGCATTATTCACGTAAGTTAAGATCTTTTGGTTTTCATCGTCTGCATAACCGCCTAGGAAGTTAGTTTCACAGCCGTCCTTCATTACAAAGATCTTAAGCAGCATTGGCAAAATACCTGAACTCTCAGCGAAGTGAAGCCATTGCGAATACTCAACGTAGTTTGCGGTGCCGCGTGTAGGTGCGAACTTACCCTGACCGTATTTGTCGATTAGGTATTCCGTGATAGCACCAGATTCAGTGATCACGACGCCATCGTCTTCAATGACAGGAGATTTACCCAATGGGTGAATGGATTTGAGTTCTGGTGGTGCAAGAAAAGTGACACTGTCTCGTTGGTAGGGTTTGATTTGGTAATCTACCCCAAGCTCTTCCAATAGCCAGATGATGCGCTTTGAGCGCGACTTATTCAGGTGATGCAAAGTAATCATGATTCTACCTAGTTAACGGGTTCAGTTTATTGAATTTATTTAGCTTCGTTCGTTTTGATAACAAGCTTACCGAAGTTCTGACCTTCCAATAGGCCCATGAATGCTTGTGGCGCATTTTCTAGACCTTCAACCAGGTGCTCACGATAGTGCATCTTGCCTTGAGACAACCATTCTGTCATTTGAACAGCAAATTCGTTGTAACGGTGTGCGTAGTCATCAAAGATGATGAAACCTTGCATCTTAATTCTTTTAACAAGCAGCATACCCATCAGGCTAGACATACGATCTGGTCCTTCAGGCAGTGAAGTCGCATTGTATTGAGAGATAAGGCCACACACAGGAATACGAGCACCTGTGTTAAGCAGAGGCATTACTGCATCGAATACCTTGCCGCCAACGTTTTCAAAGTAAACGTCGATGCCGTTGTCACACGCTTTAGCCAATTGCTCCGCGAAGTCGTCAGCTTTGTGGTCGATGCATTCATCAAAGCCAAGAATCTCTTTCGCGTACTGACACTTCTCTTGACCGCCTGCAACGCCGATAACACGACAGCCTTTTAGTTTGCCGATTTGTCCAACGGTTGCGCCTACAGCACCTGTTGCTGCTGCAACGACTAGCGTGTCGCCTTCTTTAGGTTGGCCGATATCAAGCAAGCCCATGTAAGCGGTAAAACCAGGCATACCCATGATGCCAAGCGCGTAAGAAGGGTGCGTTGGTTCTTTGCCGAGTTTGATTAGGCCTTCACCGTTAGACACACCAAGATCTTGCCAACCTGTGTAAGCCAGTACCCACTCGCCAATTTCGTAATCAGCGTGGTTTGATTCTTCAACCTGACATACGGTTGCGCCTACCATCACTTCATCAATCGCAACGGGATCTGCGTAGGATTTAGCATCGCTCATACGACCACGCATGTATGGGTCTAGAGAAAGGTAAACTGAGCGAAGTAACATCTCGCCGTCTTTGATGCTTGGCGCAGCTATTGTCTCTAAACGGAAGTTGTCTTGAGTCGGTGCGCCAACTGGGCGAGAAGCCAATACGATTCGGCGATTGTCTTGTTGAGTCATTGGATGTCCTTAATTGTGTATTTTATACATTTAGAATTAGACCAGTCGTCTAGTCTTGTTGTCTAAAAATCCCGCCGTCATCAAATTGATAAGAGGGCGGGTGATTTTTTTAAGTTAAAGCCAATAAAGCGCGCTGCGCGTTATTAGCTTTCACCTTTTAAAATTCGTTCGGTAAGGCTCAAAGCTGACTGTAAGCTATGTGAGCTTTGGCTCAGCTTGCTCAATAAGCTGGCGCCTAACCACATTGAGTATAGGTTCTGAGCTGCTTCTTGGCTCTCTTCAACCTTTATGGAGCCATCTTCAATACCGCCGACAATGCACTGTTCGATGGTATTCGTCACTTTTTCTGCACCCTTTAATAGCGCTTGGCGCATAGGATCAGAAAGATCAGAAACTTCCGCGCTGAGTTTAACGACCAAGCATTTATGAGCATTGCAGGTGCCGTTTTCAATCTGTGACCATCGAGTGAAATAACTGACAATTCTCTGGTAATGGTTGCCTTCACCATGAACCAAAATAGTTTCAACTCTGCTGATGTAGGTCTCAAAATAGTGCTGGATCAGAGCCTCGCCAAATTGCTCTTTCGATTTAAAGTAGTGGTAAAACGACCCTTTCGGCACGTCCGCTTCTTTAAGCAATTGCGATAAGCCAACGCCGTTAAAGCCGTTGTTCACTATTAATTGGTAGCCAACATCTAAAACATGCAGGCGTGTGTCATTCGTTTTTTCGTTCATGGGCGGTACTATAAGTTAAATTAGACCAGTCGTCTAGTGGTCGGTTTTCGAGGGTATATTTGGTCGTTGTTACAGTAGCTAAATAGCTCAATATCTAAAGAGGCTTCAAATGTTCAGATATAAAAAAGCCCCGACATAGCGCGTATGTTGGGGCTTAAATCAGTAACTTCGATTATTTGATAGAGATGAGTTCTACATCAAAAATCAGAGTCGATGATGGTGGGATAGGGCCTGAACCGCCTTTACCGTAAGCTAGAGTGCTTGGAATAAATAGACGAACTTTTTGGCCTTCAACCATGTAAGTCAAACCTTCTTGCCAGCCTTTAATTACTTGCTTAAGAGCAAATGAGATTGGCTCGCCGCGCTCAACAGAGCTGTCGAAAACAGTGCCGTCGATTAGCGTACCGTGGTAGTGAACCGTTACTTTGCTGTTCTTAGTTGGGTGCTCTGTGCCTGTACCTTCTTCAAGAACGAGGTATTGAAGACCGCTTTCAGTCGTAATCACGCCTTCTTTAGTGCCGTTTTCAATTAGAAATTGTTGGCCTTGTTCGAAGTTTTCTCCGCCAGACTTATGATTCGTCCAAGTACGGTAAATCATGAAACCCGCCAAAAGAAAGACAATGACCGGGATGACAAATTTAGACATAGTAAAACCTATTTATATTGAGTGCTGAATTTCGTAGTTAATACAAAATGTGTTAATCAGTTGACTAAAGCCGTGATTATGGTTGAGTCAAAAGGTAGTTGATCGTTTTTGCAATGCCAGCAACGTCTTGGTGACCTGCTGTTAGTACTTGGTATTTACCGTTGATGATAAAGGTTGGTACTGAGTTGATCTGACCTTTTACTGAGATCTCTTCTGCTTGCTTAACGTAGTCGAAAAGAGCGACTTGCTGTTCTTTATTCAGCTGGTATGGGCTAACCAAACCACGAGAAGTAAACGCTGTCTCTAGTGCTTGTTGACGCTGCTCAGGTGTTGCATCTGCACCCATTTGAACGGCACTAAATAGGTCGTCCATGAATGCGTGGTCAGGCGTCGCATCAAGCTGCATCACTGCTGTGTAGTAGATCATTGCGCTGATTTGAGCGCTTTCGTTGAACGTCACGTGCATCTTGCCAATAGTTTGGTCTGTTAGAGATTCAATCTCTGGAATGGCACTTTCCATTTGACGGCAGTGACCACAGTTAAGAGAGAAGATTTCTGTGATCGGAGACAAGTTAAATTCTGTTAGAGCAGTAGGAAGCGCTTCGTATTGAACGCCTTTTTGTGGCTCGTCTGTTTCACTACAACCCGCGATAATGAGTACGGCAGCGAGTGCTGTGATGAATTTAGTAAATGGTTTAAACATAATGTTTGCTCTAGCGTTGAGAAGTCGTGAGATTCTAACTATTTAGTACGAATTGGAAAACAATTATAAGGTAAATAAATGCAAACAGTTCGAACTAGCGGCTGAAGACAAGCTAGTAGACGGTTAACTGTGATCAACAGCACTTTTTTGGGTTCTGCTTTCTTTTCGTCTAAAGTTTTTCCCTCGGTGCCGATATAGACATTAGTGAATGGTTTATCTGCATGAGTGGTTGGTGAAGTAATGAGATATTTAGCGATAATGTTAAGCATAGCTTTGGCTGGGTGTGAAGCCACGTCACCAACTGACTTACTTGGCGGTGACATGCTAGAGACTGCACCACAAACCGATTACGACTTGATGCATCCTGAATGGGGTGTGGTTCAAACGACTCATGTAGCAAGCAATCGTGGGTACTCTATCCAGAGTAGCACTCATCAACACAGAACCATCACGACCAACTACGGACGTGGCGTTTCGACTAACGACCCACTGGAAGTCTTTTTAAGACAAAACCGTATCGATTTTGAAGTGTTGCCGGGTAACCATGTGATGGTAAAGCTTGAGCAGCACGTGAACTTTAAAACAGGTTCAGCATTCCCTGAGCCAGCGTATAATCAATGGCTAGATACGCTAGGCAGCTACCTTGCTCAACGCCAAGATATTGATGTGGTGATTGAAGGGCACACCGATAACACGGGCACAGATCGAATCAATGATCCGCTTTCAGAGCAGCGAGCAAAAGAAGTGAAGGCTCGATTAGAGAGTAACTATGTGTCGAGTCGTTCTATTTATACTCGTGGCTTCGGTGAGTATGTTCCAGCTTGCACCAACGCTTCTGCCCAAGGCAAGGCGTGTAACCGCCGTGTGGAATTGATGCTGATTGTCACGAAGTAGTCGTTTGAACTTTCGCGCCCAATTTGAAGCGATTAACGCCAAATAACAGACATAAAAAATCCCTCACATTCGAGGGATTTTTTGTATCTGACTTTTGTTGCTTTATTGCTTATGCAAACTGCTTTTCTAAGTAAGTCACGATATCTGAAGATTCGTACATCCACTCAGTTTTACCGTCTTTTTCGATACGTAGACAAGGCACTTTCACACGACCGCCGCCAGCTTCAAGCTCAGCACGGTGTTGCTCGTTGTTTTTTGCATCACGAAGTTCAAATTGAACCGACTGACGTTTCATCGCGCGGCGCACCTTCACACAAAATGGGCACGCTTCGAATTGGTATAACGTGTGCGTTTTTGCTTGCTCATTTACTTTGCTTTGTTCTTCTTGAGAACGCTTCACACCACGTGGGCTGAAAACAAAATTCAATAACAAGATGACACGACCTAAGAACCAACGGATAAACTTCATAACTCTCTCTACATATTTAAAATTAGCGTTACAATTTGCAGCATTATATACACAAGTTTTGTCAGATGCTCGCAACAAACCGCTAATATCTATTTTGTCCGTTCGATCGTATGAGACTTAGCCACATTTAGCCCTAAACGCTTAGACAGTCGAGTCAGATTTGCTCGGTCTGTTTTCAGAACTCGCCCTGCTTGTGCCCAGTTAAAGTTGGCATCTTCCAACACCTCAGTAATGATACTGCGTTGAAAATCGTCCGTTGCACCACGTAGCCCTGCAGAAAGGTCGATCGTTGGTGTCGATAATGGTGTGTTTTTCACCTGAGTCGTCGCAATTGGCTGATCTTGGTCTAGAGGACCACAATCTTCCTTGGTGATTGTCACCAGGTTTTTATTGGTGCTGCGCGCTAACGCTTTCAATGCGGAACGACTGATCACATGCTCAAGTTCACGCACGTTACCCGGCCAACCATAACGGTTTAGGAAAGAAAGAACGTCGGAGCGGAACTTAACTTGGTTGATACCAAGCTTACGACGCGCTTGCTCTAAGAAGAAACCCGCTAATAGGCTGATGTCGTCACCACGATCTTTCAGTGCAGGCACCGCGATAGGGTACACACTCAATCGGTGGTACAAATCGGCTCTGAATCGACCGTCTTCAACTTCTTGTTTTAGATCTCGGTTTGTCGCTGCCAATACTCGCACATCAATGGTTTGAATGTTGTCTTGGCCAACCGGTTGGATTTCGTTGTTTTGTAGAGCACGTAGGAGCTTACTTTGAGCAGCCAAAGGCAACTCACCAATCTCATCAAGGAACAGTGTGCCACCATCGGCTAAAGCAAACTTACCTAAGCGGTTTTTGTCTGCGCCAGTGAACGCGCCACGAACGTGACCAAACAGTTCACTCTCTACTAAGTTTTCAGGAATTGCAGCACAGTTTACGTAGACGAGTGGGTTACGTTTACGTTGAGATTGGTGGTGCAGGGTGCGAGCCACGAGCTCTTTACCAACCCCGGTGTCACCATGAATCAGGATGTTGAATTCAGACGGCGCGACAACAGCGATGTCGTTCTTAAGTGCGACCATGGTGTCACTGTTACCAATCAACTCGCCGCCGTCACGTTCCCACGCTTCGACGTTCAACTCTTCGAGTAATTGCTTTGACTGTTTTGCTTGATGTTCAAGTTGCGAGAAGGTCAGTGCCATCTGCATGGTTGAGGCTGCAATAGCCGCCAGCACTTCAAGGTTACGCGCCGGAATATTCGCGAAGACATCAGGTTTCAAGCTATCTAGAGTCAGAATGCCCAATAACTTGTCGCCAAATAGCAAAGGCAAGCCCATACAAGCATGCATTGGTAAATCGCCATCATGGTCAATAAGCAAACCATCGAAAGGATCGGGTAGGGAGCTATCAGCATCGAAACGAACAGGAGAGCGAGACGCGCAGATCTCTTCAAATCGTGGGTGTTCTGAAATGATAAAGCGACGACCGAATGTATCTCGGCTGAGCCCTTGCATTGCGATAGGTACTAGCGTGTCGCCTTGAAGGCTTAAAAGCGCGACACAATCACACGTTATGGTTTTGCGAATGGCATCGATCAGGCGATTGAAACGATCTTGATCGTTGACACCACTTGCGAGGCCAATGGTCATTTCCATGAGGGTAGATGCGGAGATATCTTGCATAAAAAACTCTAACTGTGTGCTTATCTACATGATAGAGTCTTATTGACTTAAAAAAAAGGTCTTTTTGACATTGTTATAAGATGGGTTTTGAAAAGGAGACCAGTAATGACGAGGATTGATAAAATTGGCACTGATTGTGCAAAAGAGACAGCGAAGCCCAATTATAGCGCTGATTAAACAGACTATTCTTGATCTCAATCAATCAGGTTGCATTAATCAGGTTTCGCGATTTTTTGAAATGAAAACGAGTCAAAATAACTCAGTTTCTAAAAATAACTAAGGTTTCAGAAAATCGATAAGTCATTCTTAATTTTTAGTAGTCAAAATGACATATAGGTCATAAGGCTCAGTGTTCGGAGTAAATTCATGCTTAACAATGCACATATCGAAATCATCAAATCTACTATTCCTCTACTTGAGAGCGCAGGCCCAGCTTTAACTCAGCATTTTTATCAACGTATGTTCACGCATAACCCTGAGTTGAAAGATATCTTCAATATGACTCACCAAAGAACAGGTCGCCAAGGCGTAGCACTGTTTGAAGCTATCGCGGCATATGCAAAGAACATTGAAAATCTAGCAGCGTTAACAACTGCCGTTGAACGTATTGCTCAGAAACACACAAGCTTTAACATTCAACCAGAGCACTACCAAATTGTTGGTTTGCACCTGATTGAGACATTACGTGAACTAGCTGCTGACGCCTTTACTCCAGAAGTGGAAGAAGCATGGACAGCCGCTTACCTATTCTTGGCGCAAGTATTCATCGATCGTGAAGCTGAACTTTACCTACAGCGTAAGCAAGCTGTTGGTGGTTGGGAAGCAGCGCGTGCGTTTGTGATTGCAGACAAAATCGAAGAGTCAGCGCTAGTAACAAGTTTTATCCTTCAGCCAAAAGACGGCGGTGAAGTTCTGGATTACACACCAGGTCAATACATCGGTATCGAAGTGAAACCAGAAGGCTCTCAATACAGCGAGATTCGTCAATACTCACTGTCTGATAAGCCAAACGGCAAGCAATACCGTATTTCTGTTAAACGTGAAGGACAAGGCCAAGAGACACAAGGCGTTGTATCTAACCACCTACACGATACGGTTGCTGTTGGTGATGAGGTTAGCCTATACGCACCAGCGGGTGACTTCATGTATCAAGAGCGCAGCAAGCCAGTAACACTTATCTCTGCAGGTGTTGGTGTAACGCCAATGCAGTCTATGCTTGAGTTCCTAAACACGGAAGATAAAAACGAGCCAGTACTTTACCTTCACGCTTGTGAGAACGTAGGCCAACACTCTTTCACGACTCGTGTTAAAGACATTGTTACCAACAAAGGTTGGGAAGCGAAAACGTGGTACATGAACAAAGACGAATCTGCATGTGAAAACACGCATCAAGGCCAAATGGATCTAGCGTCTATCTCTGATACTAAAGGCTTTGAAGAGAGCGATTTCTACATATGTGGTCCTGTTGGTTTCATGAAGAACATCGTGGAACAACTAGACGCACTCAAAGTTGATCGTTCACGCGTTCACTACGAAGTATTCGGCCCTCACGCTAACTTCTAAGAGCTCAAGGTAGTTGTGTTAACACTCGCCTGATCTATTAAAAACCTTGCCTATTCAAAGGCCTCACAGTGTGAGGCCTTTTTGGGTTTGGTTGGTTTTGTCTGACATCATCGACTACTGCAGAACACGATGGTTCAGCTAAGATCTTTTCGCTTCTATCTAAGAACGTTTCACCTTCTTAGACATGTAGTCGGAATCAAAAAATTCAGGCCAGTACATTTTCACGTAACCACCTGCGACCCAAATTACTAGGATGGTGGCGATGGTTAGCTCAAAGAATCCGAACTTGTGCAGCCAGTACCATTGTGGGTATTCCGCGCCGAAAAATGTGGTTAGACGATGCATGGCAATAGCGCTGATAACGGATGGGAAGGTGACGGCAGCAATTGAAGGTTGGAACTTCAAACGCATTAGGCGGATGTAACACAAGTAAATTAACAGAGTCATGGTGATGGCAATGCCCGACAATGCACCTGTTAGAATTGGGTCTGGGTTGTCGAAGTTAACCAAGTAAGCGGCTAAAGATAAGTTAACCGGAGCTGCCATGATAGCGAGTGTTGGTCTTGCTCGGCGAGGAAGATTGCCTTCGAACACCAAGCGGTACAACACCACTGGCAACATAAGGAAATAGATACCAATACAAGTGACAGCAAGTGTTTCTGAAAATACAGTGTGCCCGAACTGTGTGCCTGCTAAGGAGCTGCTGATCAAACCGACCGGATACAGAAACCAACTCGGTACAATGTTCGACATTTTGAAGTTGATGATCTGAAAACTAAAGAACAACACCATCATGGTAAAGTGCAGCAATAGCGCGCAGAACCAAACTGGATAGGCGATAGCTGGCGATATCTCGGCTAAATAGTCGCACAGAATCAATAAAGCCATGCTCATTGGTGCCATCAAGCTTCCACTTAACGGGTGGCGAATGTCATTAAGGAAGGTATTAAAGCTCGTTAAATAGCGCAGTAAAACAGGCAGCAATAATAGCGCGCCGAATGCAGCGAGGTAGGGACGAATTATCTCACCAATGCCCGGGATATATAACGCCCAAGCTTGTCCTAACCCAATAACGCCAAGTGCTAAAGACGCCTGAGATGGCGGCACATTTTTTACTTGGGTTAATCTTCTCCAGTTCAACGACTTACTCCGACTTAGTTAATTAAAGACTTTTAGAATATTTGCTTTAGTTAGAGTGTGTAGGCCTTTCATCAATAGATTTTGAGGGCACTCAACTAATTTTGAGTGGATGATACCAAGTTTAACGTTTGCTTTTTTGATTTTGATACGGAATCGGGAGATTAAGCACGTTGAATGTGTGCTTTTGTTTCATGAGTCATTTGTAATTAACATACTTTCTCTTGTTGAGGGAGATCTTGTTGTCTTAGTTTTTCGTTTTTCAGCGTACGATTAAGCAGTTGACTGTAAATTGGCTGCCCACCCAACATTTGAGCAATGATTACCGCACCTAAGCAGGTGATGATCAACGGCAGGATCAGGTAGTAGTTATTGGTCATTTCAATAACCAACAGTATGCCAGTGATAGGCGCTCGAACAGTGGCAGCAAATAAGGCTCCCATGCCAGCTATGGCAAACATACCCGGTTCAATATTCAGTTCAGGAAAGAATGCAGCTGCGATAAGCCCGAACGCATAACCAAAGAGTGTTCCTAGCGCAAGCATTGGTGCAAAGATACCGCCTGGTGCACCAGAGCCGAAACAAAGCAGGGTAGTGAGGACTCGGCCTAAGAAAATCAGCAACAACACATTGGCGCTGTAGCTGCCATTCGTGATGTTCGGGATGATACCAATACCACCACCGGTTAATTCAGGTATATAGAGTAGCAACAAGCCAAAACAACCGCCAAGTAGAGTGCCTGTCATCAAGTAGCGTTTACGGTCATTCTTGTGGATCGCCACAAACAGGTCTTGGGAAAGCGTAATCAGCTTATTGAAAATTACACCGAACAGACCGAACAACACACCTAACAGCAAGAACAACCAAAGTGCGTCGAGTTCAGGTGGCTGGTACTGAGGTATTGTAATAACGGCTGATTGACCATTGATAGAGCGAAATACAATGTTGGCCGAAACTGCTGAGATGATGACGGCTTTGATTGATATGAGTGAGTAGCGAAACTGTGGTCTCATCTCCTCAACCACAAACATGATGCCAGCTAGCGGTGCATTGAATGCGGCGGCTAAGCCACCAGCGGCACCTGAAGCCAACAGTGAATGGCGAGTGTCATCATCTTTGACTCGAAAGATATCTGTGACCATACGACCGATACTGCCGCCCATTTGAACGGTTGGCCCTTCGCGGCCTAAAACCATACCAGAGCCTAACGCGCCCATGCCGCCAAAGAATTTTACGGGTAATACTCTCCACCATCGAACAGGGCGCATGCCGTCCATTGCCCCTTCGATTTCAGGGATACCTGAACCGGCAGCTTCTGGAGCAAAACGGTGAACGAGAAAATAGCCAATAAAGGCGAATGCAGCACTAATAAGGAAAGCGGCAAGCCACAGTGGTAGATGGCTACCGATTTCATCTTTTAGCCAATCGGTACGGGTTTCTGTGATGAAATGAACCGCAACTTCGAAATAGGTACCCACTACACCTGCAAGTACACCCACAATACAAGAAAGGAAGAGAACCGAAGCTGGGGTCTTATCTCTTGAGAGAAATTGATTAATAGCATCCCTTGGCATTTTGGCTAATAAGGACTGCTTAATTTTCTCTCTTCTGGTCATAGAGATAAGTTTCCTGAATGAGTTAAGGCGGGGTTGCATTAAATTATACGCTTCCTCTGCATATCCTATAGCAACAAAGTTGAAAAGTTGAATTCCATTTATTGAATGTACGTGTTACATAAATGGAATCTATGGCCAATAGTGGAATCACCGTCACAATTTTGATCGATTCTCTGGCGGCGGCTTGAATATCCCCAAAAATGAACCATAGTTAAATCGTAAAGCAACATAACGAACCGCAAGGAGAAGTGAGGTTTTACACACAATTTGGATGGATTCAGAAACAAAGTTTTAGTTCCTCGTTAAATGTTCAGGTCGATATTTAAGGCTTCCTGATTCGCGAACTCACGATTGAGTAACGAGGGTGAGGCGTACTGAGTAAGTACGCCTTTAGTTCGTCTGGAGCATCCCATTTCCTCATTCCGCTTCTACTGCTTTATCTCTTCTGATTATTTTCGCGCCAACCTCTATTAACGAATCTCAGTGTAAACAATCGATTGGGGTCAACTTTTTGGTGATTGAGTATATACTCCCTTAAAAAGGAGAACTGATATGACTAAAAAAGTTCCTACAAACATCATTACGGGTTTCTTGGGTGTTGGTAAAACGACAGCCATCTTGAACCTGCTAAAAAATAAACCTGAGAATGAAAACTGGGCTGTTCTGGTTAATGAATTCGGGGAAATCGGCATTGACGGTGCATTGATGACAGATCAAGGCGCTTTGATTAAAGAAGTGCCGGGTGGCTGTATGTGTTGTACTGCGGGCGTGCCGATGTCGGTAGGTATTAATGCCTTACTTCGCCAAAAGCCAGACCGTTTATTGATTGAGCCGACAGGGCTTGGTCACCCTAAACAGGTTATAGCGACACTGACTTCCGATCAGTACACACCATATGTCGATTTAAAAGCGACGCTTGGTTTGGTTGACCCACGAAATCTGTCTAATGAAAAGTACACCTCGAATCAGAATTTTAATGATCAACTAAATAGTGCAGATGTGATTCTTGGTACTAAGGTTGACCTTGTTCATTCTGAAGACATCGATGTGTTCAATGATTGGGTGACGGATCAAACACCAGCAAAAGTCTTCCATAAGCTAATTCACGATGGTGAAGTGCCATTGGAAGTGTTAGACATTGAAAGAGTATACGGCAGTGCTTCATCTCATATTGAAGCGCATCATCACGATCACGCTGAACAAGAGCCTCAATTCCAACTTCCTCCTGGTGAAGCTTTCATCCGTAAAGAGAATAAAGGACAGGGCTATTTCAGTTGTGGTTGGTTGTTTGGCGCAGAGCATAAGTTCGACTTCGATGCGCTATTCTCTATGTTGTCAGATCTAACGGCCGAGCGTGTAAAAGCTGTCGTGAACACCGACCAAGGTTGCTACGCATTCAATGTGGCGAATCAAGTCGTGTCTGTGAACGAAATTACGCTTGATGGCTTTGAATCTCGACTGGAAGTGATCGACTCACAACTCATGCCGTGGGGCGATCTCGAGCAGATTCTACTCAAGCTGTGTGGCATCAAATAGCCTCATTTTTGCTGTTTGAACCAATGAACTCGGTGTTTACTTCGTTTAAGGCGGGGTAAACACCAGATTAAATGAGAAAGTTTGCGTTATATCACGATAAATGTGAGATAAATCACTCTAATTACTTTATAGTGCTCGGCTGAAATAAGAATGTAGGCTGTCTGCTTAAGGAACCCGTAACAATGTCATTTTCCTCTCAAGGTTTTGCTCCTGAATTAGTCAAAGCGTTGACTGAGTGTGGTTATGAAAAACTCACTCCAATTCAACAAAAAGCGATTCCAATGGCTCGTAAAGGCCATGATATTTTTGCTACTGCTCAAACCGGTACGGGTAAAACAGCGGCATTTTCATTGCCTGTTATCCAACACCTTTTGAACAGCGGTAAAAAAGCGTCTAGAGGAACGGCTCGCGGCCTTATTCTTGCTCCAACTCGAGAGCTTGCTGCGCAGATCGCTCAAAACATTAAAGACTACGTTAAATACACGGATCTAAGCGTTTCTGCGGTTTACGGTGGTAACAAGATGTCTTCACAAGTTCGTCAACTAGAACTGGGTGTGGATATTTTGGTTGCAACACCTGGTCGTTTAGAAGAGCACTTAGAAGCGGGTAACGTGTCTATTGCTAACCTAGAATTCCTAGTATTTGATGAAGCTGACCGTATCCTTGATATGGGCTTTATCAATGCCGTTCGTAAGATCATGTTGGATGTAGAAACATCACCGCAAATCATGATGTTCTCTGCAACGACTTCTACTCAGTTAAACCAACTGTCTGTTGATATTCTGCGTAAACCAAAACGTATTAGTGTTGAGCGCGAAAACTCAACGGCTGCTACTGTCGGCCACGTGGTTTACCCAGTGGATCAAGAGCGTAAAACAGAACTGCTTTCTGAGCTGATTGGTCGTAAAAACTGGCGCCAAGTGCTTGTTTTTGTTAACTACAAAGAAACAGCGAACGATGTAGTTAAAGAGCTTAAGCTAGACGGCATTAAAGCAGTATTGTGTCACGGTGATAAAGCGCAAAGTGCTCGTCGTCGTGCTCTAGACGATTTTAAAGAAGGTAAAGCGCGTGTAATGGTAGCAACCGACGTTGCGGCTCGTGGTCTTGATATCGAAGACTTACCACACGTAATTAACTACGACATGCCTTTCCTAGCGGAAGACTATGTTCACCGTATTGGCCGTACAGGTCGTGCAGGTAAGCAAGGTCACGCTGTCTCTTTCGTTAACCGCGAAGAAGAGCTGACTGTCGTTCAAGTTGAAAAACTGATTCAACAGCGCATTCGTCGTGTTGAACAACCGGGTTATGAACCGAAGAAACGTGATGCTTACATCGAGAAGCTGAACACTAAATCGGCTTACAAAAACCGTCAGGGTCGTAAGAACAACGCGAACGAAGAGCCACAAGATCAAGCAAGCGCTGAACGTCGTTTGACTATGATGAAGCGAATTAAAAACCGTCGTAAGTAATTACGGTTGGTGATTGAAAAGAGCCACTGTTATGTGGCTCTTTTTGTTTGTATTGATCGCAATATTGTTTATTGTCATTACTGCTTCGTTTCAACCTCGCTTCATTTCAAGCCCGATCAAGAAACAAGAACTAATAAATAAAAACAAGTCGATAAGGTAATAATATGGATAGCGCACTACTTTGGGCTTTTATTCCCACGTTTTTCTTCGTGTCAATCACGCCCGGTATGTGTATGACTTTGGCGTTGACACTTGGAATGAGTGTTGGATACAAGCGTACATTATGGATGATGATCGGTGAACTGGCTGGTGTCGCTGTGGTTTCTATTGCCGCGGTATTGGGTATCGCTTCGATCATGTTGAATTACCCATGGCTATTTACGGGCTTTAAATTTGTTGGTGCGGGCTACCTGTTTTATTTAGGCGTTCAGATGTGGCGTTCGAGAGGCAAACTGGCGATCAGTACTGACAACCAAACAACAAAAGTCAGCAATGATTGGGACTTGGTGGTTCAAGGTTTTGTCACTGCAATTGCGAACCCAAAAGGCTGGGCGTTTATGATTTCTTTGCTGCCTCCTTTTATTAACAGCAATAAAGACTTAGCACCGCAGTTGTTCATTCTCGTGTCAATCATTCTGGTTTCTGAGTTTGTTTGCATGACCTTATACGCGACAGGCGGAAAGAGCTTAAAGCATATGCTGGGCAAAGCCGACAATGTTAAGTTGATGAACCGCATTGCAGGTACGTTGATGATGGGCGTTGGTGTTTGGTTGTTCGTGAGCTAATTCTGGTTAGCCTACAACGAGCAGAGATCCCCGACTCAGTCGTTCCTCCTTCTCGAGGGTGACGCGTACGTGGGATGATGACGACTTAGGATTACGGTGAGTTTTGAAAATTCGGATTCTTACTTAAACCGAAGAATGCATAGAATATAAAAAGAGCGATAGGGCATTTGGCCTTATCGCTCTTTTTGATTTTACTGAGCTAGCGAACAGAGACTAGATAACAGAAATGTTTCTGATCTTAGCCTGCGTTGTATATTTAAACCGCGATTTCACCGCCGTCTTCTCGACGAATCACAACCGTAGATGCTCTTGGGCGGACTTTGCCTTGAGTTTGTGCGGTTGCATCTTCAGACGATGGCCAGTTTGCCGGGTGTTGAATGTTCACAAACAGTGACTTGAAATCTGGGCTGATGGTAAAGCCTGTTACTTCACATCCGTTTGGTCCCACAAAGAAACGCTTTAGCTGCGCTTGATTGTTTGCATCAATTACCGCGCTGTTGCCTTGGTCATCCGTTAATTGAGATGGAACCACTGCCAGCATTTGGTCATTGGTGTAGCCAGTGACTTCGTCTGCGCCATTATCTGTCTGAATCCATAAAATACCACGAGCATCAAACGCTAAGCCGTCAGGACTCGCGAACTGGTTCATGTCTGTTAGACCAGAGCGGTTAATAGACTTGTCTTCCACTGCTGGTGAACCAAATACGAAGATATCCCAATCGAACTCGCCTGCCGTTTTGCCTTCATCCCAACGGATAACATGACCGAACTTGTTGTCTACGCGAGGGTTTGCAGAGTTCGCTTTTTTACGCTTGTTGTTATTAGTCAGCGTTAGGTAAGCCGTACCTGTCATTGGGTCAACAGAGCACCATTCAGGGCGATCCATTGGCGTTGCACCAACAAGGTCGGCAGCGCCTGCTGTATTGATGATAAGCGCTGCTTGAGAGTCAAATGAATCACCTAGCTTACCGCCGTTTGTAGTCTTGCTGCCCAACGTTAGTGGTAGCCAAGTACCTGAACCATCATCGTTGAACTTAGCCACATACAGTGTGCCTTTGTCCATGTACTTATCACCTGCACTTAGGCGATTGCTAGGCTTTGCGTCACGCGGGTCCCAATTTGCTTCAGAAACGAATTTGTAAAGGTATTCAAAGCGAGAATCGTGACCAGAGTAGAATACGATTGGCTCGCCTTCGGTCAACTTACCAAACGTACAGCCTTCGTGACGGAAACAACCCAGTGCAGAACGTTTCTTAGCGCGAGAGTTTGCTGTGTATGGGTCGATTTCAACAATGTAGCCGTGACCGTGTGCTTCGTTACGGTAATCGTCCATTGCTGACTCACCTGTTGGTGTTACGTCAAAGCGAGCAAATTCGTCTAGGCGTTCTTGTTTGTCACCAGAAAGCGTGTCCCAACCGTAACGTGTTTTGTCGGTAGCGATACCAATACGTTCTTGCGCTGGTGTTGTCTCGCCTTTGTTAACGAAATAACCCGGCCAGTTTTCTTCACACGTTAGGTAAGTGCCCCATGGTGTGTAGCCATTACCACAGTTGTTCAACGTGCCACGAGCTTGGCTGCCGTCTTGTGAGAACTTGGTTTTGGTAAATTCACTGTGTGCAACAGGACCAGACAGATCCATTACGGTCGCGCCTGTGTAGCGGCGGTTAAGTGGATCGTTATCGACCATCACCCATTGGTTGCCTTCAAGTTTTACACGAACCACACTCACGCCGTGTGCGTTGATCTCTTTACGTACTTCATCAAGGCTAGGGCGGTTGCCTTCATCGTATGTAGGACCATTAGCGTGCAGTGCTTTTTGGTCGATGTATTCGTGATTAATCACCAACAAACCGTCGTTGCTGTTGCCATTAAGCGGGAAGAAGTGCATGCCGTCGTGGTGCATGCCCAGTGAGTTTGCTTGATCTTGTGCGTTGTTGGTTCCATCTTTTAACCAAGCATTGCCTTGCTTGTTAAGTGGAGTACCCCAAGGAACCAATACTTGTGCTGTATAGCCTTTTGGCACAACGACACTGTCTGTCAGTGAGCCTTTAACCGATTCGAATGCAAGTGTAGCAGTGCTTTTTTGCGGTGCGCTAGATGATGCTGTCGCCGCGTGCGCTGTGCTGTGGCCTGCTAAACCAAAAGCACCAAACGCCGTCATTGCACTGATGCCTAAACCGCCTTTGAGAACATTTCTTCTTGAAAGGTTCGCATCTAAAACTTCTTCGAAGGGTTTGTTTTTGCTCTTATTAAAACGAGTGCTATCAAATGTTTCCTTGCTCATCTTTACTGCTTCCTATTGGCTGATTTTATTATTCGTTATTCATGACTTACCCACCTACTAACTAATTGGTTAATAAGTTGGGTCAATGTGTGACTAATCGTGAAGCAGTTAAGTGACAGATTTTTATAGATTTGATTAAGGTTTTGTTTCTGTAGCACGATTTTTGCCATTAACACCCTTGTGTAATACAAAACTCTTGGGGATTGATGTGGAACTGTGTATAAATGCTTTATCAAACGAAAAGAGAGGCAGTTATGAAATTAGATAAAATCGAAAACAAAAATCGTCGCCTACGCAAAAAGCTATACCTAGGTGAATTCGCGATTCTGGGTTTTGAAGTAAGCTGCAAGACATCGATTACTGATTTTGATCAATACGATGTGTTCATTGATGAGTTCATTGATTTCATCGACAGCATCGGTCTGTGCTTTGGTGGCGGCGGCCTTGAGCTGTTTGAAGGTTTCTTATGCTCAATTGAGCGCTACCGTTCAGTAACAGAAGCAGAACAACTGCAAATTGCTCAATGGCTTGAAGCTCGTGCTGAAGTAAGCAAAGTGGAAGTTAGCGAACTGATTGACGCAAACTACGCGTTCTAATTTGATGTTGTGTTGTTAGCTCGATTGAAAGGCCAAATACGGCTTAGGAAAGAGTAACAACAGTACGCTAGAATAAAGGCCGAATCGTTAAATCGATTCGGCCTTTTTGCGTTTTATTCGTTCCATTTCTATTCTTTATCTTCTTTTCTATCCCTTCTGACGTAAATGATAAATTGATATTTTTCGATTAAATATTAGTACTTTATCGCTATTTTTATTTGCAGTAATAAGTTTGGATAAACTTGTGAGAGTTTTATGAGAATTCAATGAAGTTGCTGATAGATTTGATCGTCATTCTTAGAGTCAACAACACCACAGTTCGTTCTGGCAAAGGTAACGGTATATCGCTGTTATTCGTTTTGTTGGCAACGATAGGACTCGATAAAGGATGGAATCAAAATGAATAAACGTACTCAAATCAGCTTAGTGATCAGCTCGGCTATGTTGGCCTTCGGAGCGGCTCAAGTTCAGGCTGCTGAGCTTGAAGTCACTGTCACTAATGCAACGAAAGGGATCTACTTTACGCCTATCTTAGCGGCGGCTCATGACTCAAGCTTGTTCATGTTTAGAACGGGTGAAACGGCTTCTTCGGAACTAGAGTCCATGGCCGAAGGTGGCGATATTTCAGGTTTATCTGGTGTCATTGCCAACGCGGGAGGCGTGGTGGTTGAGAACCCAGCGGCCGGCATCCTCAATCCAGGCGTCGCAACTACGTTTGATATCAGTACTGGTGATTTAGAGTACCTATCATTGGGTGCAATGTTGCTGCCGACAAACGACGGCTTTGTTGGTCTAGATAGCTGGAAGATCCCAACTCAAGCGGGCACCTACAAAGCGACTCTAAATGGTTATGACGCAGGCACAGAAGCCAATGATGAGCTGGCGGGCAGTATGCCGAACCCTCCATTCATTACCTTTGGCGCTGGTGGCACAGGTGTAGAAACGGCAGTATCAAACGCTAAGGTTCATATTCATCCAGGTAACATTGGTGATGGTGATGCGGCGGGCGGCATCAGTGACCTCGATAGCAGTAGCCATCGATGGTTAAACCCTGTTGCAACTATCACCATTGTTGTGAAGTAAGGGGGATGTATGAAAGCTAGAATTCTATTTATCGCTGCATCAGTAGCTGTGTTAGCGGGTTGTCCGGACGATGACGACGATTACTATCGCTATGATGTGAGTGTTACTAACCTCACCCCCAATCAACCAATGTCACCACTCGCGGTGTTGACTCACAATACGAATTTTGATCTGTTTGAAGTTGGGCAAAGTGCCTCTGTCGATCTGGAATACTTGGCGGAAGGGGGTAGTAATGCACAATTGCTTGCGCTCAGTGACAGTGACGCCAATGTTTATCAAGGCATCTCAGGCAATGGACTGATTCTTTCAGGTGAGCAAGACACGGTGTCGATTCGTGTCGACCCAAATCAAGAAGGGTATATCTCAGTTGCTTCCATGTTGGTGAACACCAATGATGCGTTTGTCGGCGAATCCGGATTATCGCTCAAGTCATTAGCGGTGGGTGATACCTTTACCATGAACATGAATGTTTGGGATTCGGGAACTGAGCTGAACGATGAGCTTGCTGCAACCATTCCGGGACCAGCAGGCGGTGGTGAAGGTTTTAATACCACACGAGACGACACCGATATAGTGAGTTTTCACTCTGGCGTAATCAGCCAAGATGATGGCCTTACGACTTCTACTTTAAGTGCAAATCATCGTTTCCTTAACCCCGGTGCAAGAATCACCATTACTCGAACTCAGTAACAGGTTGAAAGCACGATGAAAGAATTCCTGCTCTGTTCCGGTCAATTGAAAGGTGGGCGGACTCAGAATAGAGCAGGGATCATGAATAGTGCTGCGGTAAATTTGATGGCAAACATATTGTTGGTTGAAGACGATGATGACTTGGCTGAACTGGTGCAGATGCATCTTAAGTTCCAAGGGCATAACGTAATCAGAGCTAATGTGATTGAAAAGGCTCAGGCGCTCTATAAAGAGGGTCATTTCGATTTGATCGTACTGGATCGTGGCTTACCAGACGGTGACGGACTCGATTTCTGTCGAATGTTGCGTCAGCAAGAGGATTGGACGCCAGTACTCATGCTAACCGCAAGAGACGCTGAGTTAGATAAGGTGTCAGGCTTAGAAGCCGGTGTTGATGACTACATAACGAAACCGTTCAGCGTTCTCGAGTTTCAAGCAAGAGTGAGGAACGTGCTTCGCCGTTTAAGCCATGTCGAATCAGCGACTCAAGAGGTTGTGACAGCAGAATCGATTATGAATTTTGGTGTGCTCACTATTCAACCTGAACGCCATCAGGTGTCACTCAATAACCAAGACGTACCGCTGACAGCTACCGAGTTTACCTTACTTCATTTCTTAGCAACCCGCCCGGGGCGTGTGTATAGCAAAGACGAGCTGCTCGATCATGTTTGGAATACTCATCACTCTGGCTATCACCATACCGTGTGTAGCACAGTCAACCGGCTAAGAACCAAGCTTGCGATGCCGAATAGTGATGATGATTTCATTAAAACCGTTTGGGGTGTTGGTTATAAGTTTGAGTCGAAAGCTTAGGCTTATGTGTCGCGTCCGAAGTTTACTAAAAGGCCAGTAAGACCTAAGAGCCATCGAGGAGAGAACATGAGTTTCAAATCGCGTTTAGTGTTGTTCACCAGTTTGTGGTTTCTGCTCGTGAGTGTGGTGATTGCTTATACCTATAATTGGCAAAAAGAGACCATAGAACAAAGAACTAAGCAGAGCTTACACAAAGAGCTCGCGGTTCATATGCGCGATGATAATCCTCTGATGATTGGTACCGACTACAACCCTAAAGCGCTCAAATCCATTTTCCACACCTTGATGTTGATAGGGCCAGATTTTGATATCTATTTCCTCGACAGTCAGGGCAAGATTACGACTCATGCTGCGCCAGAAGGCACTGTGTTAGCCAACCAGATAGACTTAGCACCCATTCAACAGTTTTTAAACGACGAGCCTTATCCCATTCTGGGGGAAGATCCGATCAATCCCGGGGCTCGTAAGGTGTTTTCCGTAGCAGCGATTGAAGAGCTAGGTTCGACCGTCGGGTATCTGTACGTTTTGATTGGCAGTAATCGTCACACGGTGATTGCCAATTCGCAGGTCGACACGCCATACATCGCGCTAGCGGGGCTTATGCTGATCTCTATCTTAGGTTTTGCGGTTGGGGCTTATCTGTTGGTCAAACGTAGCCTGTTAAACCCAATTGAAGCAGTAACCAACAAGCTGCAACAACAAGCAGAGCAAGATTTTCGATTGGATCCGAACTTGATTCATCAAGTACCAGAATTGGTGCCGATTGCACGCTCGTACCAATTGATGGCGAAGCACATTCAACAGCAATTTTTGCAACTTGAATATCAGTCATCACACCGCAGACAAAGCTTATTACAGCTCAGTCATGATTTGAAAACGCCATTGTCGAGTGTATTGGGGTATCTAGAAACGTGGAGGATTCAAAACCCACATTCGGATCCACTCATAGATGTGGCATATCGCAATGGCAACAAGTTATCTGAACAGCTCCATTCGCTGTTAGATAGCGCCAAGAAAGATAACCCGGTACCCACATATCAATACGCTTCAATCGATTTCAATGGGCTGATGAGCGAATGCTTAGAAACGATACAAAGCAAATATCGCCATAAAAATGTTGAGTTGAACATTAATATGCCTATTGGAATCAAGGCTGTGGGTGACAGTGATCTGCTTGAGAGGTTGATTTTGAATCTGTTAGATAATGCATTGAGGCATAGCCCAAGTGGCACTGTGGTGTCGTTAGATGTTGGTTTTGAAGCGGATTCCAAACGGGTGAAGGTGGTGATTCATAATGAGGTTGAACTGGAAGCGCCGAATGGTTCTTTGGGAATAGGAACCAAGATCGCGCAGTCGATACTGATGTTACATCACAGCGTGCTAGAAACAACAAAGGCAGAGAACTCCTTTCAGCAAAGCTTTTATTTGCCTTCGGTATAGCTCTGTCTGCCTTCGTTTAGCTCGATGTATACTTACGTAGAACTAACGTTAAGCGTCTTTACTGTCTTCGTTGCCTTCGTTCACTTTCGCGTAGAAGTGAAGTAGCTCAGTTAATTCTTTAACCCAGCCAAACGCATCTTTAGGTGCGTTCTTTAAGATCTTTTCTACTTTCTCACAGTGCACTTCGATTGCGATTGCTTCTTCAAGGTTGAAAGAAATTGAGTAGAAGTGCCAAAGCAGTAGGCGAGTCATTCGCTCGATGTTCTGTTGCGAGTTATCCGACTCTGAGAAGGCTAGGTTTACTTCACCAAGCGCGATAGCTGTCATTCGAAGCATTGCGTCAAATTTCGCTGATTGCATGCGTTCTTCGCTGGTGACTTCTTCTTGCTCGAACGTAAACAATTCCGTCATTGCATCTTCAGGTACAAGGCGATGAATCATTCTTAAACTAAATTCTTCTAGTTCATGGCGAGGCATGGTGATTAAGCAATTTAAGGTGTAGTCGCGTTGCATGGTGTTCTCTTGGATCTGCAAAAAGGTCGGACAGTTTAATGGAGAAGCGAGTTTAGAAAAAGCAGATTTTAGATAAGCCTGCGTTGGCAGGCTTATCTGTGTACTACAAGCCCTAAAATCGATGCTTAGGGGAACTGTATTTAGGTTTGAACGCAGTATCAGGCTTTGCTATGGCTTGGCGGTTGGTACTGCATCGACTGGTCGTTTCTCATGAATATGTTGCTCGCGACCAAACTGCCGATGCAAATAGAACCAAGGGCGAGCCAAGTCATCGCATCAGGAATCTCGTTGAATAGTGGGATCGCCAACAAGGTCGCCACTGCGGGTGTTGCACTGCCAAAAGCGGCAGAGCGTTCAGCCCCTAAGGTATTAACCGCATAAAGGTAAGTGAACGCAGCGATTAAACCCGCCCCAACGCCTTGCACTGTTGAATGAACGGCAAGCTCCGTGAAGGGCCAATTAGCGATTGGTGTGTCCATTAGGTGGCTTGGGAGGGTTCCAGTCAGGATTAGGACGAGTAAAAGCAAAGTAGAACAGAGAGAAATAAAACCGGCACTGACTAACGCATTAAGATTAGCGACACGGGCTGAGATGGTGAACATCGCCCACATTAAGCTTCCGCATAAAAACAATAAATGACCTTTGGTGTATTCAAAGTTGAAGCTGCTTAAGCTACTTCCTAAAAACAACAGTATACCGAGTAAAACCAAACCTAAACCAACAACACGGTGTCGGCTGAGTGGTTGCTTAAAAAAGAGTACCGCAATTCCTGTGACGAACAGAGGGAGCGTGCCCGGAACAAGAGCACTGCCATGTGAGACCGGAACAAACTGCATGGCCGTTCCGGCAACAAGCAGATAAGGTAATCCGCTACCTACGAACATACCCGTTAGATACCGTTTAGGGACGACGGCAATTGCGCTGCGTGCTTTCCACATCAAAGGCAATAACACCAAAGCCGGTATGAGAAATCTTGTGAGAGCGATATCAGCAGGTGTTAAATCTGAATTTGCGCCGCCTTTAAGAGAAAGAAAAAAGCTCGCCCAAATGAGTAGGGTGACAGTAATAGATAAGTAGCCAAGATTCATAATATAGAAGGAGAGTGGGTGATGACTCATTATGGAACAGTTGGTGTGCCACAGGTTGGCAAGTTTTGGCTAAACTTGAACTATCGTTGATGATTTCTGCTAATATTCACCAAATAATTAACGGATTTAACTAATGTTTGGCATTTACTATGGATAGAATTGATAGGCATCTTCTCGAACTGCTACAAAAAGATGGCAGGTTAACCACGGCTGAACTTGCTGATGAAGTGGGTTTATCACCTTCGCCTTGTGCAAGACGAGTCAAAAGGCTAGAAGAAAAGGGCATTATTGACGGTTATCGTGTGAGCTTGTCACGAGAACAAGTCGGCATCGCAATGAGTGTGTTTGTTGAGGTGAGCCTAAACAACCACCAAGAAGTGTCGATAGATAAGTTTGAGGCGGCTGTTGTAGAGATGGAAGAGGTGATCAGTTGCCACGTTGTATCTGGGGCTTATGACTATTTGCTAGAAGTGGTTAGCCCGAACTTGATGGCCTACGAGGCATTTACAAGAAAACTTCAAAGGCTCTCTAACGTGAAAGATATTCATACCCACCTTGCGATAAGACAAGTAAAAGGCAATGCACCACTGCCAATTTATACCGATTAAGCCAAACTCTGAGCAGTAACACGAAGGCAGAATGAGCTGAAAACGAAATGGTTTACTCCTGAAGTAGAAGCGCGGTCAATATCAAAAATCATCCATTAAGTGTCAGGCTTCAGGCAATAAAAAACGGAGCACCTCGTGAAAGGTACTCCGTATATGATAGGTGCAAAACTTAGTGATACTTAAAGTTAGAGATTGAACAATCCCCAGTTTGTGCATTAATTCTGAATGAAAAAGCATGTGAATGATAATCCACGCCGTCATTCCAAATTGTCTCTCCAAATATCTTACATAGCTCTAGCTCACTTACTGAACCGAACTCTTCCATGTGTTTAGCTACAGATAAAAGTTTACCTCTTATCTCTGCAGTCCATTCCGTGTTACTCAAGCAGTTGAAAGCCATAGTCTTTTGCATATTACCTAGCCAAAATGTTTCTTGTTATTAAGTTATATGAAGATTCATGATAACAATTTTCTGGCGTTTGTAAATCTATTTTGTGATGAATATCTCACATACTCGCTTGCATTGGTCGGAAATCGAACTTCATTGTTGATAGATAGCACATTACTTTTACAACCTATTGATAAAGCTTTGATTAACGAGTTCTTAGAATATTATGAATGGGATTGAGCATATTTATCGGAAAAGTCCAGTCGAACGAGTGAGAGAATCTAATGGTGATTTCAGTTTGATGCATCGTTTGCTGGTCGGTTTATGTGGCGCGCTTCATCAATCATCGTCGCTTCTCTGCGGTATTTTGAAGACAGCTGACGGAATTTTTCACTGAGTGTATGGAGATCTCGGGAGAGTGATTGTGAGCTTTGTACGTGCACCTTTGCGCTTTCTGCCTGGCGCGGGAGTCTTGCTTTGGTGCAGTGTTTGGCGACGGCTTGCCATGAATACGCTAGAGAGTCAGCGCCTTCAAGTTCACTAGACACAACATACGCCTGTTGTAGCAAAACCTCGGAGACGTCATACGCGGTATTCATATGACTATTGAGCTGCACATTAAACCTTTCTTCGTACTTTGCCCAAAGCTCAATGATCTGCTTTTCATTAAAGTGTTTAGATAACAATGTCTGTGACTCATAGGTTGAAAGAACTTGGTTGAACTCTTTGGTGTACTGATTATAGCGACCTTCAAAAGAGAGCTGACGATCCAACAGTGTTTGCCAGTTTTCACGGTCACAATGATTCGCTAGAGCGACATTGGCACTCAAAGTTACGCTTACAATGATAACTTTCCCCCAAAAACTCATGACTTTCCTCTACTTACCGTGCGCTCTATTGAGAGTATAGATGAGCAGCAGCATGAGTTGATGTACACTTGAGACATACCTATAACGGAAGAGCTGGTGGATTTGATGAAAAAAGCGCTGATCGCTTTACTTGTGTTGTTGATATTGGGCGGAGGGGGAGGAGCGGCATACTACTTCTTAGTCATGAATAAAGACCCAATCCCACAAGAGAAAACGGAAGAGCCGGCGTTAGAAGCTACCGAGCAATCTGAATCTGACCTTGTACCTACCATGGATCTTCAGCCTGAACCCGAGCAGACGGAATTTTACGTTTTGGAGAGAAAGCTAGAAGTGGTCGAGCAACCTGAAATTGATGGCTTGATAACAGATTACCTCTATAAAGGAGAAAAGGTGGAGGTACTCGAGAAACAAGGCGAATGGGCACGTATCTCAGACTATATAGTCCTTAAAGAAGGCGGCCCACAGACGGCGGAATGGGTCTCTATGTCAGGCTTATCGAATGATGAAGTCATTATTTCGGAAAAAGAAAGCAAAGAGATATTGGATTCCTATTTGGTTAAGTCTGATGACCTCAAGCTCCATCAAGAAAAATTCCGTAATTCGGTGGCTAAACTGATCTCTGAGGGGGAGTGTGCCCCAAGTGATTTTGAAGAATTAGGCGGATGGGTGAAATCTGTTAAGTACAGCAATCGAGATGTCTATTTTATTTATTGCGGCGGACTGTCTCTTGAAAATAAAATTTATTTAGATGTAAATACAAACGAAATATTTACGAAGTAAAAATCGCCCCATTTTAAGTGTTGGACGTATTAATATTCTTTAGGGTTACCGTTCATAAGTAAAATTTTTGAAATCTTACTTTATCGCAGAGTGGGCTTCTTTATTGGCACCTCATTATATTTAATCCGATATAAGCAGTATCTGGCTATTCCGTTTAAACAATGGGTCTACAGTTTTTATGGTATGAGAGTATTGTTGTCGGGATTCCGTAAAGCAGGTGCTGCCGATTTTTGATAAGGAAGATGTCGATAAAGAGAACGTCGATCCAGAAGCTTCGGAAAACCAAGCTTAACGTTTTGCCTCTTACTTAACAGTAGGAATACCTTAACAGTCGAAATACGAAGCACCAGACAATAAAAAAGCCACTGAAATCAGTGGCTTTTTCGTATCAACTCATATCAGAATTATCTGGTAGAAGTTGATGGAATCTCGATTGTTAATCGATTTCTTTGTCTTTACCCATAGATAAAATCCAAAGAGATACGGCTGCAACACCTGCAAAGCCACCAAGAATGATAACTGGCATAGCGCTGTAACCTAGGATGTGCCAAATTACGCTTTCTAAAGTACTCATTCAATCGCTCCTTATTGCCAGCCTTCAACGCCGTGCATGTCTGGTAGTTTGTGTGCAATACCTTTGTGACAGTCTACACACGTTTTTTCACCAGAAGCTAGTGCAGTCGAGTGTTGTTTCGCACTACGGGGGCTCTGCTCTGAGAAGTCCATGTAATCGAACTGGTGACAGTTACGACACTCAAGTGAATCGTTCTTCTTCAATCGAGCCCATTCGCGCTCAGCTAAGTGATGACGACGCTCTTTGAATTTCTCAGGCGTATCAATTGTCTTAGCAATAAAGTGAGCGTATAGCTCTTTTGATGCTTGAACTTTACGAACGATTTTATCAGTCCACTCATGCGGTACGTGACAGTCTGAACAGATTGCACGAACACCAGAACGGTTAGAGTAGTGAATTGTCTCTTGGATTTCAGCAACGATAGGTGCGTGACAGCCAGAACAGAATTCTTCCGTGTTGGTTGCCTCCATACCCGTGTTGAATGCACCCCAGAACAAAAGACCACCCGAGAAACCCAAGAACAAAACAACGCCTACGGCTGCTTTGCTTGGTGTCGCAAGTCTTTTCCAAAACGCTTTTAATAATTTCATATAATAGCCTCTCTACAATACGGCTAAGATTAGCGTAGTGAGTCAACAGGTTTGAACTCGTTCTCTACTAATGGTTTCGCATTAGCTTGAGGAACGTGACACTGTAGACAGAAGTAACGACGAGGTGAAACGTCAGCAAGTACTGCATCTTCACGGTTCATGTAGTGAGTAACACTAATTTTTGTCGCACCCATCTCTTTCGCATTTTTCCAGCTGTGGCAAGACAGACATTTGTTTGCGTTCAGAGAGACTTCGTAGCTACGGATATTGTGAGGTACCAATGGTGGCTGGTATACGTAATCGCTCTCAAGCACTTGGTCGCGAGGGTACTTTTTGAAGTCGTCAGCTGCTCGTGTTGCTTCAAGCTCACTTACACCACGTAAAGACTCTACGCCACCAATGCCGCCAGGGTTATCCAGCTCAGCTTGAGCTACGCCAGCTAGCAAAAGACCGGCTGATAGTAGGGCAGTAATCAGTTTTTTCATGTTAATTTCTCCGCCTAAAGGCTAATTCTTTGAGAGGACTACTTCTTCAAAAGGATGAAAAAGTAGTCGCAATATTAAATACTTAAGATCGTTTCTCTAAGCCTAGGGCTTAAGCAACTTTAGTGATCTTAACTGGACACTTCTTGTAATCCGTCTGTTTAGACAGAGGATCCGTTGCATCCAAGATCAACTTGTTGATCAGAATTCTTGCATCAAAGAATGGTACGAATACCAAGCCCTGTGGTGGACGGTTACGGCCGCGAGTTTCAACACGCACACGAACTTCACCACGTTTGTTTTCGATAAGAACTTCATCACCACGACGTAGGCCACGAGCTTTAGCGTCAGCAGGGTGCATGTAGCAAAGTGCATCCGGTACTGCTTTGTAAAGTTCTGGTACACGACGAGTCATAGTACCTGTGTGCCAGTGCTCAAGAACACGACCGGTACATAGCCACATATCGTATTCATCGTTTGGTACTTCAGGTGGCGCTTCGTATGGTGCATTGATGATCAGTGCTTTACCATCTGGTTTGCCGTAGAAGTCCCAATCAGAACCTTTCTTAGCATATGGATCTGAACCTTCTTTATAGCGCCATAGTGTCTCTTTACCGTCAACAACAGGCCAACGTAGACCACGAACTTGGTGGTAGCGATCGTATGGTGCTAAATCGTGACCGTGGCCGCGACCAAAGGCTGCGTATTCTTCGAATAGACCTTTTTGAACGTAGAAACCTTGAGCTTGTGCATCGTCGTTAAGCTCTTGAGCTTCAGACAGTGGGAATGCATCAACGTTGCCGTTTTTGTAAAGCACGTCGTACATGGTTTTGCCACGGTACTCAGGCATTTTCGCAACCAGTTCTTCACCCCAAACTTCTTCAATAGTGAAGCGCTTAGAGAATTCCATGATTTGCCATAGGTCAGACTTAGCTTCACCTACAGTTTTCACTTGTTGGTACCATGCTTGTGTACGACGCTCTGCGTTACCGTAAGCGCCTTCTTTCTCAATCCACATTGCTGTTGGAAGGATGAGGTCAGCCGCTTGAGCTGTTGCCGTTGGGTACGGGTCAGAACATACAATGAAGTTATCTGGGTTACGGTAACCTGGCAGACGTTCAGTGTTGATGTTTGGACCCGCTTGCATGTTGTTGTTACACATTACCCAGTAAGCGTTGATTTTACCGTCTTTCAACATACGGTCTTGAAGAACAGCGTGAGCGCCGGGTACCGGTGGAATGGTGCCTTCTGGAAGTTTCCAGATATCTTCTGCAATTTTACGGTGTTTAGGGTTAGCAACCACCATATCGGCAGGTAAACGGTGAGCGAATGTACCAACTTCACGCGCTGTACCACACGCTGACGGTTGGCCAGTTAGTGAGAATGGGCTGTTACCTGGAGTAGAAATCTTACCTGTAAGAAGGTGGATGTTGTACACAAGGCTGTTCATCCATACGCCACGAGTATGTTGGTTCATACCCATAGTCCAAAGTGACATTACTTTGATGTTTGGATCGGCATATTGCTTAGCCAGCTTGATTAGGTCTTCTTGAGATACACCTGACATTTCAGACGCTTTCTCAACTGTGTATTCAGCAACAGACGCTTTGTAGTCTTCGAAAGAGATAGCAGTCATTTCGCCGGAGTTAGGGTTTGCGGCTGCTTTCTGTAGTGGATCATCGTCACGCAGACCGTAACCGATGTCTGTCGTTGCTTGCTTGAAGTTCGTGTGCTTGTTCACGAAGTCCCAGTTAACGGCATCGTTTTGAATGATGTAGTTAGCAATGAAGTTAGCAATTGCTAGATCTGATTGAGGTTCGAAGATGTAACCCGTGTCTGCAAGCTCGAAAGAACGGTGGTAGTAAGTAGACAGTACGTTTACTTTAACGTGTGGGTGGCTTAGACGACGGTCTGTAATACGAGTCCATAGTACTGGGTGCATTTCTGCCATGTTTGAACCCCACAGTACGAATGCGTCTGCGTGTTCAAAGTCATCGTAACAACCCATTGGCTCATCAATACCGAAAGTGCGCATGAAGCCTACTACAGCAGAAGCCATACAGTGACGAGCGTTTGGATCTATGTTGTTTGAACGGAAACCCGCTTTCATCATCTTAACGGCTGCGTAGCCTTCCATTACTGTCCATTGGCCTGAACCGAACATACCAACACCTGTTGGACCGTTCTTCTTCAGTGAAGCTTTCCATTTCTCAGCCATCACGTCGAACGCTTTGTCCCAAGATACGGGTGCGAAATCACCATCTTTATGGAACTCACCATCTTTCATACGAAGAAGAGGTTGTTCTAGACGGTCTTTGCCGTACATGATTTTTGAAAGGAAGTAGCCTTTGATACAGTTAAGGCCTTTGTTTACAGGAGCTTCTGGATCGCCTTGAGTCGCAACCACTTTACCGTTTTGAGTACCTACTAGTACTGAACAGCCCGTACCACAAAAACGACAAGGCGCTTTATCCCACGTGATTTTTGTTTGATCAGAGCTAGCAATCAGGTTGGTTGCTGTTGCCGGTAGAGTTACACCTGCAACGGCTGCCGCTGATGCAGCTGCGTTTGCTTTCACAAACGCACGTCTTGTCATTTTCATACTTCACCCTCAAGTTGAGAATTGTTACTTCCAGTTTCTAAATCCGTTTCGTCGAGTCCAGTTTCGATTTGGTGATAAACCAAAGCTGTCCCCAAAACGTTCTTAATGTTGTTTATTGCTTCGATGGTGTCCGTTACAAAACCTTGGTTTTCAGTTTCTAGGACCACGATGATTTTGCCTTCAGGGCTATCTCCGTAGATTTCAGCGTTATCGAATTGATCGATCTCCGCTTTGATCTCATTTAGATGCTCAGGGCTCACATGCACGACTAAACTTGATATATGCACTTCATTTAGTGCCATAAATTGCTCTCGTTATTTTTATTTATGCATTACTCACAAGAATAGCTGAAGTCGGACAAACTGCTACGCAGGCCCCACAACCGCTACACTCATCTAACTCGATTTTTGGTAGAGCAACACTGCCTGCTCTAAGTTCAAATTGAATGGCCATAGGTTCACACATGTCACCACAGCTTCGGCATTCAACATTTTGTTGCGCTAAACACTTATCAGAGATTTGTGCTTTTGCTTGCCAAGGCTCTCCTTGCTTTGGCTTAAAAATGGGTTCGGGACAAACATCTGCACATTGATAGCAGAACGTACACTCATCAATAGAGAAATCTACAGTGGGAAAACCACCATCGCCTACAATGATTATCTTAGTCTCACAACTCTCGATGCATTTACCGCAGCGAGTACAGTCATCTGTAAAGCTTTCTAGGCTGTCAATCCAAGGCAAACGAATCTGGCTTGAGTCAACTTTTCGTCTTGAAAAAAGACGGCGTTTTGATAGATCTACCACTAGATACCTATAGATGTTACTAAGATGTTGTAATTGTAGGTCATTATTCTATTAATATCTTGTAATGGGTCCTCACAAGTAGTGTAGTTTTAGAAACAATTGTATAAATACCCCCTAAGGGCTAATTGGGGGCATATATTGTCTTAGATCAATAAATTACGGAGCGAGTGATCACATATTGAATGGAGCTATGATTTTTGATGTGTGACAATACGATATCGCTGGCAAGTCATTTATCAATAGGAAGGCACTTTTGCTTATAAAACCGGTTTCATCTGTAACAAGTACGATAGCAAAATCTTTGCTCTCTATACTGCTGTTGTCGGTTGCTACGACTGGCTTTGCCATCTTTACTTTGGCTTCAAGTTTGAATGATGCGGAAGCGGTTAACGTGGCCGGTTCAATGCGAATGCAAAGCTACCGTTTAGCCCATGATATTCAAATAGAATCCGTCGATTACGAATCTCATATTCGTGAATTCGAAAGTTCTCTTTACTCGCCATCCATGACTAATTTGGTCAGTTGGAATGTTCCGACAGACATCACAGAAGATTACTATTTAATTATCGGCCGTTGGCATGAGCTAAAACAGGTCTTGAATAGCGAAGAGCGCGATCACTACCTGGTGTTGGTTGAAAACTTCGTGGCTGAAATCGATGGCTTCGTTTATAAGCTGCAAGAGTTCTCTGAAGACAAGTTAATAAAGTTAGCGTGGGCTGGTGGTATCGGCCTTGGTGGGATTCTGGTCATATCTCTTTTTGTTGTTCACTTTGTACGTAAACAAGTTGTTAAGCCACTCCACGCGCTCGTTGGAGCCAGTCAGCGGATCAAAAACAGTGACTTTGAGGTGGAATTAAATGTCACTAACAACAATGAACTGGGCATTCTGACTAAGACATTTAACTCGATGGCCAAAGATTTGGGCGTGCTTTATCGAAACCTTGAAGATGTGGTGGATGCAAAGACGATTGAGCTGCAAAATGCGAACCAGTCGCTGCAGGCACTTTATAACTCGTCACAAGAGCTCACGGTGACGCGTATTGCTCCTGAAAACTTCCGAGCTATCTTGCAGCATCTCGTGAGCTTGGAAGGGATTGGATCACTGAGGCTCGAGATTGTCGATAACTCAGGCCGTTCATTGATTATGGATGAAGGTTACGATTCGAATTTAGACTACGAAAAGTTTGAGATGAAACTCGACGATAACGAACTTATTCTCGGCTATTTATACTGTTCATATCACCACGGGCACTCAACTAAAGCTCTGATCGAAAGCTTCATTCAACTGCTATCGAGAGCGATCTACTACAATCGTGCTCAAAAGAAAGCTGAACAGCTTATTATCATGGAAGAGCGTGCCACGATTGCACGTGAACTCCACGATTCATTGGCTCAATCACTGTCGTACTTGAAAATTCAAGTTACACTATTAAAGCGTGTGATTGGCAAACTGCCAGAGCAACAGCACCGAGAGCAATCTGAACAAATCGCGTCTGAGATCGGAAACGGCTTAGCCGACGCTTATACCCAGTTAAGAGAGCTACTCACCACATTTAGGTTGACCATTAAAGAGGGCAACTTTGGAGACGCCTTAAGTACCATGCTTGAGGCGCTCAGCGAGAGAACCGATGCGAAGATTAACCTCACTAATAATCTCTCATCGATCGAGCTTGATGCGCATAGTCAGGTTCACTTGCTTCAATTGATTCGTGAAGCAACAATAAATGCAATAAAACACGCCAATGCCGACTTGATAGATGTATGCTGTATCGATGAGGACGGTGAAGTATTAGTCGTGATAAAAGATAATGGAGATGGCTTTGACTCAAGTAGTTCCAAGGTGAACCACTACGGGATGAGCATTATGCAGGAGCGTGCGGCAAGACTGAATGGCGACTTGACGATTGAAGCGGCGCAAGGTGAAGGCTGTACAGTCATATTGAAATATAAAAGTTTGAAGGAAGTTAAAGTTGACGATTTGTAAAGTAATGCTGGTTGATGATCATCCATTGATGCGCAGAGGTATAAGCCAATTACTGAGCTTTGAAGACGAATTCGAAGTGATTGCAGAAGCAAGTAACGGCACTGAAGCGGTTGCTCTTGCTCATGAAGAAGAACCTGATTTGATCCTTTTGGATCTCAATATGAAGGGCATGTCTGGTTTAGATACCTTGAAAGCACTTCGCACTGACGGTTCTAGCGCAAACATTGTTATTCTAACGGTTTCTGATAGCCCTGCAGACATTGAAGCGATTGTAAAAGCAGGCGCTGATGGCTACTTGTTGAAAGACACTGAACCCGATGAGTTAATTGAACTGCTTAAGCAAGCACACAGCGGTGACAAGGCTTACAGCAGTGTGGTTGCTCGTTACCTAAATGATGCTGGAAGTCGCAATGATATCTTCGAACAACTGACTGAACGCGAAATGCAGATCCTTCAAGAAGTCGCGAAAGGTTACCGCAATAAGCAGATCGCTGATCACCTGTTCATTTCTGAATCGACAGTTAAGGTACATATGAAGAGTCTACTGAAAAAGCTGCAAGTGCCTTCCCGTACCGCTGCCACGGTTCTGTATCTAGAACGCTATGGTGAAATGAAGTAGGGCTTGGTCCTTTGAGATAACACTATTTCAAGCCTGACTGTTTATACATGTCTCGATAGTTTTGACGATGTGAGAAAGTGGCATTAAAAAAGGCGCTGAACTTATTAAGTTCAGCGCCTTTTTGTTTACGCATTTTATATCAGTATTGGTGTTCGTTTGTTCTCGTTCTTTGAGATTAGAAACTTAAGGCTTAAGCCGCCATTGGAACCAATACAAGCGTACCGAAGATAACCGTGATAAGACCACAGATTACCGGTACAGACGTACGTTTTACGACTTCAAATGGGCTGATTTTACCCATACCAGAAGTCGCTACGATTACGCCAGATACTGGGGAAATTGTACGACCTAGGTTCGATGCTTGAAGCATTGGGATGATTAGGAACGCTGGGTTCAAGCCCATTTTCGCCGCTAATGATGGAGCCAGTTCTACGAATGCATAGAAAGGTGCATTACCTGAACCTGTCGCAATTGCCGCAGCAACCGTTAGACCTGTGAGGATAAGCATCAATGCGATGCCGCCTGCGCCTGCAGATTCGGCAAGACCGATTAGGTTATCAATTGCACCGATAGACATTAGGCCCTGAGCAAATACACCCGCCGCAACCAACAGCATTACTACGCCTTTAAATGCTTCGGCCATACCTTGGTAGCAAGAATCTAGGTCTTCTAGTGTTTTTTCGCCGTCAAACTTCTTCACAACGTAATCGATAACAGCGCCCACGAAAATTGAACCTACTACGATGGTGTAGATATCAAGTGAAAGGCCCGGAATGGTACGACCGTTGAATAGAAATACTCCAAAAATAGGTAAGAATGGAAGAGCAGCATAAAAAGCCGGCGCATTCGTTTCAATTTCTGAAACGTCTACTTTTTCCATTGGCGTGTTTTCTTTCTTATCTAGGTATTTGTTCCAGAAGAAAGCCGCACCCGCCATCACGATGATCGCACAGATAGAAACAGGCAGTACCGTTTGAACAGCAAACACATCAAGAGACATACCTGATTTTTCTGCTGCGATAACCACATCACCCGACGTTGGTGAAAGAATGATTGCTGCAGGTGATGCACAAACCGCCACCGCTGCTGGACGAGAAATACCCATTGCCGTCATCATTGGGAATAGGGTCGCCATCAATAGCACGCCAAGGCCTGTTGCAGAACTTACTGCTAGAGACATTAGACACGCTACGATGTAAGCCGCAACAAGAAGTACGTATGGAGATTTGATAGCAGCAAGCGGTTTAGAGAATTGTTTTACTACCACATTGTTTGCGCCGATATGCGTCATGTAAGAAGCAAAGCCACAAAGAAGCATGATTTGCATGCCTAGGCCGCCTCCACGGTACTGAAGCATGTACTTAACGAATTCTAGTGAGTCGGTAACCATGTTACCTGTTGAAGCGACCTTAGCGGGTAAGACTGTGTGACCTATAAGGCCAGTAATAAGAAGTAGGGCAAGGCCAGCTGTCAGTAATACACCTGCCGCTTTATAGCCTTTCACAATAAAGTAACCAACAGCGATAGTAATCACTAATCCGATCAAGAGCTCTAACATAGAAATCTCCACAAAGTTTAAAAAATATAAGAAAGTGTTTCAGAATATGACAATGAATGTACAGAAAACTGCACTGTGGCACGAGGCATAGTTGAGGTTGATATGATCTAAGACAAACATTTTCTTTAATGTTAATTGTGGTTGTAAATCATGAACAACTACTGTTGTTTAGATGTTAATAAACAAATTATCTATCTCAATAGAATATAACTTGGATCACCTTTGGTTGTTCTATTTGCATATGGTGGTGTTGTTTTATAAATCGCGAGTATTTTTTGTACTTTGGAAGGAAACGTGTAACGAAGTGGGTATTTATCGGAGTAAAGAGGTGAGAATCTTAGCTTTTAAGCTTACTTACATTTAAAGATTACTTATGTTTAACGCCTACTTACTTCCCATAAGTAAGCGCTAAAACACAAGTTATAATAAGGCGATTCTTCAGCTTCTTCGTTTAACTCAGAACCTTCATTTAATACGACTTCGTCCTCGAGTACCACTTCTTCAACTTCTTCTGCGAATAGGGGCATAGAGAAAGCGATTAGAACTAAAGGTAGCTTTGGTAGGAATCGTGTGTATGAAATTGTATTTGCTAATGGGTGCGATGTTCGTGAGATAGTGTGTTTCGACATAATGGTTTTGTATATAAAGTGATTTAACACGACGAACTAAGTGTTAGTCTGATGAGTAGACAGTGATCGAATCGAACCGTTGGCATTGTCGGCGCAGGCTCCATAGCCATCGACTCCAAATTCACTTTTGGTGTAGGAATGGTGTGGACGGATTGGATTAAGTGCAGGTGTTGATTGAACAAGGTCACTTCATTGACCGCGTCCTCAAGTTGTTTGGTATTCATCTACATTCCTGTCGACGGTTGCTCTTGTTATTTGGCGTTCATTTTATGGTCAAAGCGCGCGAACAGTATTTAAATGAAGGTGAATGATCTTTCGTGAGGTTATTTGATATCGGTTTAGGAATATTTGGAGTGGTTGAAAGCAGTGTGATGAGTAGGGAATGCGCACCAATACAGAGAACAGGCGTCCTCTGTGTTGGCTATATGCGGTGCTAGATTCAGCCTGATCTTTGGCGTCTGGCGACCAAAGTGAATCGGTAATCGTTAGACGTGAAGTAGTTTCGGCTGTATTCAAATACCGTGTTATTGGCGAGGTAACCGCGAGTACGTTTTTCAATGATAGGCTGAGCTGGGTTAATACCTAACTGTTTAGCAACGTCTTCAGGCGGAAGAATCGGCACCAATTCTTGCTCACTTCGATCAATCACCATGCCTTTGGTGTTCTCAATAAAGTCGTATTTTGATGTCTGCATCACTTGATAGGTGAGATCTGGGAATAGGGCAACAGGTAACCAAGTTTCTTCAACCGTGATTGGGTTGTTGTCGATGAAACGAACACGTTTTACGTAGAAAACCAATTCACCTTCTTTTATATCTAAATGTTCAGACATCGCCAAAGAACACGGCTTCATTTCAAAAGCCAGAACCTCACTGTGGGTAACGACATCCAAATGCGCCCACTTTTCTTGAAAGCTCGACTGTTTGTAGATGTCGTAATTGATCTTGTTCTCTTTGACGTAAGTTCCGCTGCCTTGAACGCTTTCAAGCTCATCGTTTTCGATGAGTAGTTTCAGTGCTTGCCTAACCGTTACGCGGCTTACCGAGAATACTTCACGCAATTGCGCTTCTGTTGGGAGTGCTTCTCCAACTTTATATTCTCCAGAACTGATCTTTTCTCTTATTGCATCGGCGATTTGGCGATACATAGGGAGTCTTGCCATTTTTGCCTCATTTGTGCGCTAGGACAACTAGACTTTGATTAACAACCTGTACCTTAAATACGTAAATTTGCTCTATATAAGCCTTGCTTTAAAGGTTAGTGTGAGCATCGTATCGGCGTTTTGTAGTACATATAATACAAATTAAACGATACATAACAAGCTTTCTTAAAGGATTTACCAATACAGTTTAAATACAAATTAAATACAAATATGTATTGATGAGATCGTGATCACGGATTAAATGTCTTAAAGTTGTATTATTCATCTCGTCGACAGGGACGACTGTCGTACTAATCCGTGACTATGGGACAAAGGTTATGAAACTTACTACTCTAACGAATAAGTCGCTCGTAAATCTGCAAACTACGTTTAGCAGTCGAGAAGAAGCGATTTACGCACTTGCTGACCAACTGAATCAGCAAGGCAAACTGCACAACAAACAAGAGTATCTTGATGCAGTATTTGCTCGTGAAGAGCAAGGCCCGACAGCGCTTGGCGAAGGCCTAGCAGTACCGCACGGCAAGACTGACGCGGTTAAAGAAGCTGGTTTCGCTGTTGCAACATTGAAAGAAGACATGAAATGGAAAGGCCTAGATGAAGACGAAGATGTGAATCTTATCTTCCTAATTGCCATTCCAAATGCAGAAGCGGGTTCTACCCACATGCACCTGCTGACCGAACTGACAACCACATTGGTTGATGACGATGTTCGTGAAGCAGTATTAAAAGCAACAACCGTTGATGAAATCTTCGCGCTTCTTGATGGCGATAATCAGCAAGAAGAAAAACAAGACAACTTAGATACAAATGCGCCGACAATTGTATGTGTTACTGCTTGCCCTGCAGGCATTGCTCACACCTATATGGCTGCAGAATACCTTGAAAAAGCGGGCAAAAAGCTTGGCTACAAGGTTCATGTTGAAAAGCAGGGCGCAAATGGCATTGAAGATCGTTTGACGGCTGAGCAATTAAACAATGCTGTGGCGTGTGTTTTTGCTGCTGAAGTCGCGATTAAAGAAGTGGATCGTTTTAACGGAATCCCTCGTGTTGAAACGCCAGTTGCAGAACCGATTAAACACGGTGAACGCATTCTAAATGAAGCGATTGAAGAGTCGAAAAAAGGTAACGGTGCAGAGCGTACAGTGGCTACTGATGACAAACCGAAAAAACTGCCACTGAAAACTGAGCTTAAACAAGCGCTGCTTTCTGGTATTTCTTACGCAGTTCCTCTTATCGTTGCTGGTGGTACTGTTCTTGCGGTTGCTGTTCTTATTGCGCAAATTTTTGACCTGCAAGAGCTTTACGCAACAAAAGATTCTTGGCTGTGGATGTATCGTAAATTAGGTGGCGGCCTATTAGGTACATTAATGGTGCCAGTACTGGCAGCTTACACTGCTTACTCATTAGCCGACAAACCGGCACTTGGTCCTGGTTTTGCTGCGGGTATTGCTGCAAACATCATTGGTTCAGGTTTCCTAGGCGGTGTTGTTGGTGGTTTGATTGCGGGTTACGTGATGCGCTGGGTGAAAGAGCATGTTCGCTTAGGCCCTGCATTTAACGGCTTCCTTACTTTCTACCTTTACCCGGTGATTGGTACTTTGGTAGCGGGTAGCTTGATGCTGTTTGTTATCGGTAAACCTGTTGCGTTCTTAAACCAAGGTCTAACGGATTGGTTGAACGGTATGTCAGGCACCAATGCGCTGTTATTGGGTGCGATTCTTGGTCTGTTTGTATCATTCGACTTAGGTGGTCCGGTAAACAAAGCCGCTTACGCATTCTGTTTAGGTGCAATGGCGAACGGTGTTTATGGCCCTTACGCAATCTTTGGTTCAGTAAAAATGGTATCGGCGTTCACTGTAACGGCTTCAACCATGATTGCTCCACGCCTATTCAAAGACTTTGAGATTGAAACCGGTAAATCGACATGGCTACTTGGCCTTGCGGGTATTACCGAAGGTGCAATCCCAATGGCGATTGAAGATCCAATCCGTGTAATCGGCTCATTCTTACTAGGATCAGTGGTTACAGGTGCGATGGTTGGCGCGGCAGGTATTGGTCTATCGACTCCGGGTGCAGGTATCTTCTCTATCTTCTTGTTACACGATTCAGGTTTGGGCGCATTCTCTGCTGCTGCAATCTGGTTCGGTGCTGCGATTGTCGGCACAGTGATTTCAACTGTTACTCTTCTGATGTGGCGTGGTCACGCTGTAAAAAAGGGTAAGTTTGAAGCAAGTACTGCAACACAGAACTAACTGAATTTTGAGCTAGCTTCTAGCTCGCAATTAAAACACCGTATAAAAAATAACGAACAACTTGGCTGTCCTAAATGCCTGTGCTCCTAACGGTTTTATTCACACAGATTCTGGGCGTGGTTTTCTGCGCCCTAAATTTAGTGGCAGCCAATTTTAACCCCTTGAAAAACTTTAATTTAGTCGTATTTGGGTTCGAACTTTAGTTTTACTCGAAGCGACACATTTAGGTAAATGATTATGACTACATCACGCGTACACATTACTCCTCACATGCACTGGGATCGTGAATGGTATTTCACAACAGAAGAGTCTCGTATTCTTCTTGTGAACAACATGGAAGAAATCATGAACCGTCTGGAGAGCGATCCAGAATACAAATACTACGTTCTAGATGGTCAAACCGCCGTTTTAGAAGACTACTTCGCAATCAAACCAGAAAACACAGAGCGCGTAAAAGCATTGGTTGAAGCGGGCAAGTTAATTATTGGCCCTTGGTATTCTCAAACCGACACAATGCAAGTTTCTGGTGAGTCAATTGTACGCAACATGATGTATGGCATTCGTGACTGTATGAAGTTTGGCGATGCAATGAAGATTGGTTACCTACCAGATTCATTCAGCATGAGCTCACAGCTGCCAATGATCTACAACGGCTTCGACATCACGCGTGCAATGTTCTGGCGTGGTTGTTCAGAGCGTCATGGCACCAACAAAACAGAATTCTTATGGCAGTCTAATGACGGCAGTGAAGTGACGGCACAAGTGCTTCCGCTGGGTTACGCGATTGGTAAATACCTTCCACAAGACGAAGAAGGGCTGCGTGCTCGTTTAGATAAGTACTTCCCAGTACTAGAAAAGCCATCGGTGACTAAAGATATCTTGCTACCGAACGGCCACGACCAAATGCCGATTCAAAAAGACATCTTTGAAGTAATGGACAAGCTTCGCGAAATCTACCCAGATCGCGAGTTCTCAATGAGTCGCTTTGAAGAAGTATTCGAGAAAGTAGAAGCAGCGCGTGACCAACTCGACACAATCAAAGGCGAATTCAACGACGGTAAATACATGCGTGTTCACCGCACGATTTCGTCAACACGTATGGACATCAAACTGATCCACGCGGAAATCGAAAACAAGATTGTAAACATCTTAGAACCACTAGCGTCTATCGCTTGGACATTAGGCTTTGAATACCACCACGGTTTGATTGAGAAAATGTGGAAAGAGAGCATGAAGAACCACGCTCACGACTCGATTGGTTGCTGTTGTTCTGACAAGGTTCACGCTGAGATCCTAAACCGCTACATCCTTGCGGACGACATGGCGACCAACCTGATTCACTTTTACAAGCGTAAGATTGTTGACCACATGCCAGATCGCGAAGGTTGCGACAAACTGGTGATGTTCAACCTTTCACCATACGAGCGTGAAGAAGTGGTGAACACAACCATCACTATCCGTGCTCAAGAGTTCTCTATCTTTGATGAAAACGAAAACCCAGTTGAGTACTTCATCCAAGACAAGCGCCAAATTGACCCAGGTAAAGTAGACCGTCAAATTGTTCACTACGGCAACTACGACCCGTTCATGGAGTTTGATATTCAAATCAAACGCACTGTGCCAGCGATGGGCTTCACCACGTTACACATCCAAGGTAACGAGAAGGGCGCAGTAAAAGTTGCAGAACAAAAAGACTACTTGCTAGAGAACGAATACTACCGAATCAATGTAAACGACAACGGTACTCTGACTATTTTCGACAAAGAGACAGAGCAAGTATTCGACCAAGTCCTTCGTTTAGAAGACGGTTCTGATGACGGCGATGAGTACGATTACTCTCCATCTCGTCAAGAATGGTTACTGTACTCAGACGAATTCCCAGTGGAAACTTCGATCAATCACCAAGGCTTCCAATCGGTAGCGAACATCGCTTTCCGAATGAACGTGCCTGCAAACCTTGCAGAACGTGAAGAACGCACGGGTCAAAATGGGTTCATTGAAGCGCAATGCCAAGTGGTATTGAAGCAGGGTTCTCGCCGCATTGAAGTACGCATGGAGCTAGACAACCAAGCCGACGACCACCGTGTACGTGTTTTAGTACCAACGCCATTCGTTTCTGAAACTGTGGTTGCAGATAACCAGTTTGGTTGTATTACTCGACCAACCAATGACCCAGCAATGGCGGTTTGGGAAGAAGAGAAGTGGAAAGAAGCACCAGTTCCTGTGTACCAGTTAATGAACTTTGCAGCGTTAGAAAACGGCAAAGCGGGCATGGCGATTATGTCGAATGGTCTACGTGAATTTGAAGTGATTGCATCTCAAGGTGACGAAAACCGAGATACCTTCGCACTGACACTATTCCGTGGTATCGGCGTGTTGGGTAAAGAAGAGCTATTGCTTCGTCCGGGCCGTCCATCAGGCATCAAGATCCCGACACCAGATTCACAAGTGCGCGGCAAGTTAGTGTGTGAATTCACACTGTGTGGCTTCTCTGGTAACCATATTGACGCGAACATCATGGCGCAAGCACGTGACAATGTCACTCCAGTCGAATGCTACAACAAGATCCCTTACAACGCAATGAAGCTGAATGTGGGCGAGCAAAACCTACCAATGAGCTTCAGCTTGCTATCGAAACAACAAGCAGGTGCGGTACTAAGCGTACTCAAGAAAGCGGAAGACGAAGATGCGTTGATCATGCGTGTTTACAACCCGGCAGAAACAGGCTCAGTGTCGGATTCAATCTCCTTCACTCAAGCGGTTTCAAGCTGGAAAGAGACAAGTATGGATGAGCGAGTACGCGAAGGTGATCTAGCAACAGAAACCTTCGGCCAACTAGCATCTTGCCAAGCGAAAACATTCCAAATCAAATTCTAATTTCAATCACCCGCTCACCTTGGTGGGCGGGAATGGTGAACGACAATGAAAATTGTAATTGCCCCCGATTCATTTAAAGAGTCACTCGACGCTCATCAAGTTGCGTCTTGTATTGAGCGTGGGTTTGCTGACGTTTTCCCTCATGCAGAGTTTGTGAAAATGCCACTCGCTGATGGCGGAGAAGGCACAGTAGATGTGTTGCTAGAGGCGCTCAATGGTAAGAAGCAACGGCTGCACACGACGGATCCAATCGGGCGTGAATGTTCGGCTTATTGGGCTTCGTTGGAACAGACTGTTGATGGCGCCAACGTAAAAACTGCCTTGGTGGAATTTGCTCAAGCATCGGGTTTAGACATGTTAACCGTAGAAGAAAGAGCACCGTCAAACGCATCTTCGTTTGGTACTGGGCTATTGATCAAAGATGCACTAGATCAAGGTGTTGAACAAATCATTATGGGTTTGGGCGGCAGCGCAACCAATGATGCAGGTGCTGGCATCTTACAAGCGTTGGGAGGCAAGTTATTAGACAAGCAAGGCAACGAGCTATCTGGTGGCGGCGCCGAATTAAGCCGGTTAGCAAGCATCGATCTTGAAGGACTGCACCCTAGATGCAAAGAAGTGACGTTCGTGGTCGCGTGTGATGTGAATAATCCATTATGTGGCGAAAGCGGAGCCAGTACTGTGTTTGGTCCGCAAAAAGGCGCATCAAAAGCTCAAGTTGAACAACTTGATACTGCGATCGGGCACTTTGCCGATATCGCTCAAGCACATACGGGTACTAATCATCGCGACACAGCTGGATTTGGTGCTGCTGGTGGTACACCTCTGGGGTTAAGTCTTGCATTCAATATCCAAATTAAAGCGGGTATTGAGATGGTATTAGATGCCTTGGATGCAGATAAGGTTCTTGAAGGTGCTTCACTGGTCGTGACCGGAGAGGGGCAGATGGACAACCAAACCCTGCAAGGTAAAACACCTTTCGGCATCGCTCAGCGAGCTCAAAAGTTGAGTATTCCAACCATTGGAATTGCGGGCTCTTTGGGGCAAGACGTTGAAAAACTTTACGGCTCAATGTCTAGCTTATTTGGAACCGTACGTTCACCTCAGTCTTTAGACCAAGTTTTATCAGAAGCGAATCAAAACCTGACTCGCACTGCCCGTAATATCGCCGCCACGCTCAAGCTTGGTAGCCAGATTTTTAATGAGAAGTAATTATGTCTCTATTTAAACTCGACAACGTTATTCAAAACTACGCATGGGGAAGCAAAGACTCCATTAACCAATTGTTTGGTATTGTGAACCCAAACCAGGAACCTCAAGCAGAAATTTGGATGGGTGCTCATCCAAATGGTTGTTCAAAGGTAGGCGATACCGGTGAATCGCTTTCTCACATGATTGATGAAAACAAAATCGATGTCTTAGGCGGATACACGGCGGCTCGTTTCGGTGAATTGCCTTTCTTGTTTAAGGTGTTGGCCGCTGAAACACCGTTATCGATTCAGGTTCACCCGAACAAGCGAAAATCAGAATTAGGTTTTGAGCGTGAGAATGCACTTGGTATCCCTTTGAATGCGTCTAATCGCAACTACAAAGATCCAAACCATAAACCTGAGTTGGTTTATGCGTTGACCTTCTACAAAGCGATGAATGGCTTTCGTCCAATCGACGACATTATTGCCTTGTTCGAAGAAGCGGATATTCCTTCGTTAGCGATTGAGCTTAATGTACTAAAAGCCAATGCCGACAGTGATTCTTTGAAGTCGTTCTTTAGCGCCATTATGTCTCTTGAAGGTGACCGCAAAGCGTCTGCGCTTAATGAGCTTTATGCTGCACATGCGCGACCAGCCAAAACGGTCATGGGGCGTGAAGCTCTTCAATACAGCATCGAATTCAAACAGCATTATCCAGGTGATATTGGCTTATTTGCGCCATTAATGCTTAACACGGTTGAGCTGGCGCCCGGTGAAGCGATGTTCCTGTTCGCAGAAACCCCACATGCTTATGTTCAAGGTACGGGTTTAGAGATTATGGCAAACTCAGACAATGTGCTGCGTGCCGGTCTCACTCCCAAATATATCGATGTCCCTGAGCTTATCGACAACACAATCTTTGAGCCGATTAAGCCAGAAGATATCCGCCTTAAGCCTGTATTGAAAGAGGGCAAGGTGAGTTATCCGATTCCAGTGGATGACTTTGGCTTTGATATCTTGTCTGCGACTGATGAGAGCAAGTCACAGTATCTACGTAGCGCGGAGATCTTGTTCTGTGTGGAAGGAGAGGCGACCGTCACTTCAGAAGGGCGGTCAGTTTCTCTTAAGCCCGGAGAATCGGTCTTTGTAAGTAGTAATTCAAGTGTTTACCAATATCAAGGGAATGGCATTTTGGCTCGTGCTTTTAACTAGTGCCCCGTGCTAGCGATCAGCAAAAGAAATGTCAGAGTGCCACTGTAAAGTGGTACTCAATATTGGATTGATGGTTGTTACCTATCTGTCTTTGACAGTCATGATTATTGACCATACCCGCTACTCTGGCGGGTTTTTTCATTATTAGAATGAGCAGATATAAGCTTGTAGAAAAGACAAACCCTGCGATCAGAGCAGGGCTTTTTATTGAATTAGTACTGAGTGACTGGTTAGGCAATGTGCGTCATTTTATTAAGCACAAAGGTTTCAATACAACCTTCAGTCGCAGCCATGTAGTCAGCGATGTGTTGGCTCGCTAAGTGTTTCTCTAGATGAACTTCAGACTCCCAGTTCTCATGAAAAACGAAGTGAGCAGGGTTACTGTTATCTTGGTGCAGATCGTAGTTAATACAGCCGTCTTCAACACGGGTTTTATCGATCAATTTAATCATCTCAGCTTTTACAAGCTCAGTTTTGTCTTCTTTAGAGACGATCGTTGCAATAATAGTCAGTTTGCTCATTTTCAATTCCTTCGCTTTAAACTCGGTAAGTTTAAGTAATATAGTTATAAATTCAGAATGAAGAAAGAGTTCTGAAATCCAATAACTATGGTTCTTACCATCCACAATTCAAACTCGAGAGCATAGGGCCAGAGCCGAGTAGGTTATGCTTATTAAAAAAAGCCCTCATAGCAATATGAGGGCTTTTGAATAAGAATCAAACTGTGTTGTTACTGGGGTGTTAAGCGTACTGTTTTAGCTTAAGCGTATTGCTCAACCGTCATTGCCCAATTTTTCTTCTGTTGTTCGAAATTCATTTTGATTTGCTGATAACGAACCTTAAGAACAGAGTGTTCGTACTTCTTCACAACGTCTTCGCGCTTGCTTTCAAGTAGCTGTTTTTTAACTTCGTAATATTCGTTCATGTTTGATACTAGAGCATCAAACTCTTGTTGAAGCTTCTCTGCGATTTGTTGCTTGTCGGCACGATGCATGATTTTTTGCTGGGTGCGTTTAAGTAACATTGACGCTTCAGCTTTCTCAATACGAGCTTGAGGGGTCTTCTTAAGCTTACTTGTCAGTCCCATCAATGAAGCACTTTTGATCAACCACTTTGTAGGATCGTATTGCCACCAGTAGATGCCGTTACGGTAGTCGTTCTCAAAAATGTGGTGGAAGTTATGGTAGCCTTCGCCAAAAGTTAGAACCGCCAACACACCGTTATCGCGGGCCGTGTTTTTGTCGGTAAAAGGTTGGCTACCCCAGATGTGAGCAAGAGAGTTAATGAAGAATGTTGTGTGGTGGTTAAGTACCAAACGAACAGCGCCTACGATTAACAACATGCCAAGTACGTCACCGTAAATAACACCTAATGCGATAGGGACTCCGAAATTCATCAGTAATGCCAACAGAACGTAGTGCTTGTGCTGCCACATTACGATCTTGTCTTTCTTCAGGTCACGACAGTTTTCATAGTTTTCATACATTGAGGTGCTGTAATTACGAATCATCCAACCAATGTGCGAGTACCAAAAGCCGCGTTTTGCAGAGTACGGGTCTTTGTCATTATTATCGACATGTTTGTGGTGTACCCGGTGGTCAGAAGACCAGTGTAGCGCGCTGTTCTGCAGAGCAAACGCACCACCTAATGCAAACAGGAATCTTAGGCTTGAATGCGCTTCAAACGCTTTATGTGACCATAAGCGGTGATAACCCGTCGTGATTGAAAGGTTACAGAACGTAAAGCAGATTGCTAGCCATATCCAGTGCTCCATGCCATAGCCAAAAAAGTAGCCATAAACGGGAGCCGCAACAACAGCAAGCAGCATACTAAAAGAGAATACAAAAATATTGAGCCAGATTAATGGCGGCTTTTTTGTAGATTGTTTGTCGGCACTATTCATTAGCAAATTTCCATTGGGCTTACATCTGTGCGCTAGAATATCAGCGTACACGTGTAAGTCAATATTGAAAGTGTAAACGTGTATTAGTATGTTTTGCTTAAATATTGTATAAAGGTAGTGTGAAATGTAGTAGCAAGTCATAAATGGAAGTACTAAGGGCTAATAAATGGAAATTAAGGTAGCTGAATATAAAGATTATGAGCGGATTGCCCAATTACACGCGGATAGCTGGAAGCTATATTACCGTGGCATCCTTGCTGATGATTACTTAGAAAATGATGTTTTGGAGGACAGATCTGTTATTTGGCAGACTCGTTTGATTAATCCTCCTTTCAACCAACATGTTTTATTGCTAGAAGAAGGCGGTTTACTGGTTGGTTTCGTCTGCGCGTTTGGCAATCACAACTTTGAACGAGGTACGTTCATTGATGCGTTACACGTAGACAATAATTACCGCGGTCGCGGTGTAGGCAAGCGTCTATTGTCTGAACTATCGAAGTGGTTACAGCAATACTATTCGGATTCAGGGCTTTACCTAGAAGTGATGTCTGAAAATCGCCAAGCTATCGCGTTTTATGAAGCAATTGGAGGCAAAGAAGAGCTAGAGCAAGTTTGGAATGCACCATGTGGTAGCCAAGTGAACGAAAAAGTGATTTCTTGGAACTCTCCCGTTGAACTTGAACAGAAAACAGCAAGCGTCGTGTATTCTTAGACGATTCTTGTTGAATACTGGTTCCTTGCTTAATTGCAACGCTTACCAAAGCTGAAGAATAAAGATAAAAGCCCCGAGCATTAAATTGTTCGGGGCTTTTTTGATTGGAGTAGTCGTCTTTTTTGTTAATCGCTAAGGTGCGTGAAATACTGGGTGATTAATCACACCATGTGATCTTATTCCTACCGCCTTTCTTCGAAATGTAGAGTGCTTGGTCGGCGTCGTCGATAAGTTGCTCGACAGAACCAAGGGCCTGAGGTGCATGTTTTACACCGATTGAAATCGTTACCTCTAACCTAAGGCGAGAAGGGGACTCTAAAAGGGAGTTAACTAGCGATTCAATTGAAGCCTTTGTTTCCCCTTGCACCATCACCAAAAATTCTTCACCCCCGTATCGAAAGCAGTTACTGCTAGTCGGTAGTCGTTTTTGAATCTCATCGGCCAGTTCTTTAATCACCATGTCACCCATTTGATGGCCGTAGGTGTCGTTAATCGATTTGAAATGATCAATATCTATCATGAGCGATGTAATGGATCGCTGACGGTCTATGCTCGGTTCTATCACCTGATGAAGATAAAGGCGGTTGTAGCAGCCCGTTAGTGCGTCTTGATAGGAAAGGGCCTCGAACATATTAGATTGCTTGCGAAGCTGAATCGCTTGTTTGCGGAGTTGCTCGGATTGAGCGAAACGTTTGTGTACTTCCAGGTCACGTCTAACACAGGCCGCTGAGATTAGGATGTAAGCCGAGATATAAACGGAAATTGTTTCTATTTCATGCTCTGGCTCCGCTTCATAAAGCAGTGGCGCAAGGCCGATGAGATAAGCCAAAAAGATAAACGACAGCGTAGATATACCGTATCTGGCTGACAATCTTGAAAACGTACCAATGTAGATCATCACTAAAATGATGCCACCTTGGTAATCGAAGTTGTTCAGCTCGATGGCTAGTCGACCGACATAGACCAAGAAAAGTGAGCTAATTACAAGGAAGGCACTTTCTACGAGTTCCAAAACGTTGGGTTTGTTTGTAATACAGTATCTGGCGGCGGCCATCATCAATAAAAAAAGTATGACTCGGAAAATGATAGGCGTAATGCACTCGCTACCAAAGTGGATGTAGTCGGTGACGATAAAAGCACAGAATATTGAGATAGGGGTGTAGATGAAATTTATGTACGGCAAATAAATTTCATTATCGAAATAGGTTTTAAATCTTTGATTCTTGAACCCAGAATAAGAGCGCATTGAGAAATTAGCCGAGATTGATACACAATAATTTGCGTAGTATGTCACAGTCTTTGGGATTGTAAACGACCGTTTCTATAGATTTGTCAGTATGTTAGCTAGATCAACAAACGGTAACAGGCAATATTCACGCTCTATCATCGATAGAACGTGAATATATTAGAGGCAGGTGTAAGAGTGGTAAACAGAAACTAAAGTAGATTAATAAAAACTAATAGCGATTAACGCTTGTTCTTCAAGTAACGCTTACGACGCTCTTCTTTTTTCTTAATCTGTTGTTCGGCTTTCAGCGCAGCCGCTTCTTCAACTTCGATCAGCTCTTGTGTGATCATTTCAGGTAGCTCAAGTGTTACCTTACCTAAAGTGCCGTTACGCAATTCGTGAAGCAGGATTTCTGAACATTTGTGAATGTCGATATGACCACCGGCACGAAGTGCACCACGCTTACGGCCAATCGCTTCCATCAATTCGATGTCAGACTCAGGCAGCTCTTCAATTTGGTAGCGCTCTTGCAAAAGGTTAGGGTACTGCTTTGCTAGGTATTCTACTGTGTAGAATGCCACTTCATCGTATTCCATTGCTGTATCTTTTACAGCACCTGTTGCAGCCAAGCGGAAGCCACTGTGTGGGTTTTCTACTTTAGGCCAAAGGATTCCTGGAGTATCTGAAAGGATCACGCCATTTTGCAGATTGATACGTTGTTGGCGACGAGTTACCGCAGGTTGGTTACCAGTAACCGCAATCGTACGTCCAGCTAAGCAGTTGATGATGGTCGATTTACCCACGTTCGGGATGCCCATGATCATTGTACGAATGTTTTTGCCCATCTGTTCACGGTGCGGTGCCAGTTTACGTACCAGCTCCATAACGTGGTTAACTTCTTCTTTTACGCTAGTCGTAATCGCAATCGCTTTAACGCCTTGCTCCTTCTCGAAGTGCTCAATCCAACGTTGAGTCAGTTCAGGATCTGCAAGGTCACGCTTGTTCAGCACTTTTACACAAGGCTTATCGCCGCGCAGTGAAGAGATCATTGGGTTTTCACTACTGAACGGGATACGAGCGTCCAGTACTTCGATGATCACATCAACTTGTGGGATAACTTCTTCGATTTCTTTGCGGGCTTTATGCATGTGACCCGGAAACCATTGAATAGACATAGAGATAAACCTTGATAAATATATTTGCTGCACATTGTAAGGGTTGGATGATACGTGTAAAGGTATATCTATCCCGACCTTCAATGAGCTCAGTGAGTTTGCTTGAAGTATAGGCGACTTGGTGATGTTTATTTAGCTGATGATTGACCTATTAAAGGTGGGAGCCGCTAATCTTGTAAAGCGTAAAAAGCCGCTATGTCTTTCAAATCTTGATCGTTAAGCTTACTTAGTTGCGCTCGCATCATATCCGCGTAATCGCCCTGCCTATCTCCGGTTTGATACGCTTTCATTGTATTAAAGAGATAGGTTGGATCTTGGCCAGAAAGCTTAGGATAGGAGTTATTAGTCGATTGACTGGTAGGGTTATGACAAAAAACGCAGCTTGGTGATTTAACTTTACCTAGTTCAGCGTCGCCAAAATCAGAGGCATGAAGGTTAGAGGAAAGAGCTAGTAATATTAGAGCGAAGGTTGGGTAATGCACGTTTTTACTCCGATAAAAACATGATTATAAAGCTTCCCCTAAGAGGAAGCTCAAGTCTTATTTGTTCTGGGTGAACATTTAGTATGGCTTAAAGCGCATTTTCCAACTTAGTTAGGAAAGTAGCGATGTCTTCTGAACTGATATCTCTATGAGTAACAAATCGAACAGGATTCCCTGGTGACATCGTAATGCCTTGTTCGCCCAGTTCGCGTGCGATTCGGTTGATATCCACAGACTCATCTAACTTAGCAAATACAATGTTAGTTTGAATGAAATCAGGGTTAACAGAAAAACCTTCTAGTTTGCTTAAACCAATCGCTAGATTTTTTGCGTTCTCGTGGTCAGCTTTAAGTTGAGTAACGTTCTCTGTTAAAGCCATTTTTCCCGCTGCGGCAAGAATACCTGCCTGACGCATACCGCCACCCACCATTTTACGTAGGCGGCGTGCTTTAGCGATGTACTCTTTACTACCAAGAAGTAGAGAGCCAATCGGCGCGCCTAAGCCTTTTGATAAGCAAATCGTCATAGAATCGAAATGTTGTGCGATCTCTTTGATGTGTACATCTAATGCGACTGCTGCGTTATAGACGCGCGCGCCATCTAGGTGCATTTGAAGTCTGTGTTGGTTTACGAATTCACGTGCTTCCGCTAGATAAGACATTGGCAGGACTTTACCATTGATCGTGTTTTCTAAACTAAGAAGCTTGGTACGAGCAAAGTGGCTGTCGTCGGGCTTAATCGCAGCGGCAAGCTTTTTAAAGTCTAAAGTACCGTCTGGGTTATTCTCGATTGGTTGAGGTTGGATAGAACCAAGGACCGCAGCGCCGCCAGCTTCGTATTTGTAGTTGTGCGCCTGCTGGCCACACAGATATTCATCACCACGCTCACAATGCGCCATTAAGCCAAGAAGGTTGGCTTGTGTACCTGAAGAGGTAAACATTGCCGCTTCAAAGCCTGTCTCATTTGCTGCCCACTGTTCTAGTTCGTTGACGGTTGGGTCATCGCCATAAACATCATCGCCCACTTCTGCGTTTGCCATTGCGTCACGCATAGCTTGCGAAGGTTTAGTTACGGTATCAGAACGAAAGTCCATGTTTCTCTCCTAGAGTACTTTAGGTAGCCATATAATTGGCTATAGATGGCCACATAGTTGGGCTTTACTTAAACAAGCGATAGTTTTGGTATCAGTGATTTGATCGTGTCGTATTTTATCGTGCAGTTCTTCTAAACTCAGTTCGATCACTTCTATTACTTCATCGTCATCGCATTCAAAGCGGGTAGTGAGGCTTAAGTCTTTTGCGACAAACAGATACTGTATTTCATCACAGAAGCCAGCCAAAGGGGTGACTTGCCCCAAGCTTTGAAAGGAAGTTGCGCTGTAACCGGTTTCTTCTTCCAATTCACGCTGGGCACATTGAAGAGGTGACTCATCAATTTCCATCGTGCCTGCAGGTAGTTCCAAAAGCCATTTCTTAAGAGAAGGGCGGAATTGGTTAATGAGGATGATTGTTCCAGACGAAGTGATAGGAAGAATAACTGCCGCGCCAGGGTGGTTTATTGTTGTATGTTTTACCACGACGTTCGTAGGGAGCGTCACGTTCTCTTCTATGAGAGAAATACTTTTCCATTTATGGATAACTTTACTCATGCAGTCTGGCCACATTCCTTGCCAATTTTTCGTATAACGGAAGACGTGCACCACCATAACGTCTATGGTGTCGAAAATAAAAGAAAAATTAGGGTTAGCAATAGATTTAGTTTCACGCCGTTCGTGATGTTACTCTCATAATTGGAATCTATGATTGCGCCAAAATTACCGACGTAACCATCTGATATAAATGCAACTCAATAATAAAATACACTTGTAACAAAGTGCTAACAAATGTATAAAAACATATCTACACTCTCAATTGTTCAAAGATTTTCGGAGTAACGCATGAACCCTTCTATTTCTTCACATGCTGACAAGGCGCTACTCTCTGAAAGAATCAATAAATTAGCGCATGCTCTCTCTGATGGAGTCTATGAAAGAGAAGACACGATTAAGCTATGTTTACTGGCTGCATTGGCTGGTGAAAGCGTGTTTCTATTAGGCCCTCCGGGCATTGCAAAAAGCCTTATCGCAAAACGTCTTATTCAGGCTTTTGACAACAGTAGTTATTTTGAATATTTGATGACACGTTTCTCTACGCCAGAGGAAGTGTTCGGCCCGCTAAGTATCCAAGAATTAAAAGACAACGGTCGTTATGTAAGGCTGACCGAAGGTTACCTACCAACAGCACAAGTTGTATTCCTTGATGAGATCTGGAAAGCCGGCCCTGCAATCCTAAACACGCTACTTACTGTCGTTAACGAAAAGACTTTCAAAAACGGCAGTGATATTGAACGTGTACCGATGCGTCTACTAGTATCGGCATCCAACGAACTTCCAGATGAAGACAGCGGCTTGGAAGCACTTTATGACCGTATGTTGGTACGCGTGTTCGTGAACCGTATTCAAAACAAACAAAACTTCAAATCGATGCTGACGACGGGTACTTCTCAAGAAGCGGTAATTCCAAAAGGTTTGGCGATTACGGACATTGAATACCATCAATGGCAGAAAGAGCTCGATAAGCTGGAACTGACAGACAATTCGTTTGATAAGTTGTTTGAACTAAAAACCATGCTTGAAGAGACGGTTAAGAAGCAAGGCTCTGCTTCAGAGTCAGAATTGTATGTATCAGACAGACGCTGGAAGAAGGCCGTTAAACTATTGAAAGCGAGTGCGTTCTTCAGTGGTCGCGATAGCGTGAACCCGCTGGATATTATGCTTCTGCAAGATTGTTTGTGGCATAGCCCAGAATCACGTGATGTGGTTCGTAGCGTGGTGAAAGACTTTGCATTGAACCGAGCGTTTGATCAACAAGAGTCGAAAGCTCAAATTGAAATGTCTCGTGAAGAGTTAGAAGAGATTCAAGACGATGTTGAATCAACGTTGTCGGTGTCACTTTCTATGGAGTCAACCAGTGGCTTGTTGCGTAAAGATGTTTACCAGAATGACATCAAGAACGCGAAAATGTACAGCGTGGGCAGTGCTTACAATCTAGTGAAACTGGTTATGCTGCAAAGCAACATGTCGGTTTCTGAATCTGAGAAAGGCGATAGCCGTTGGGTATACGTAGCCAAAGACGATTTTGATCGTGTTCTTAAAGAAGGTCACGGTGATATTTACGGTTACGTAAACGAAAATAAAAACCTATGCCGTTTAAAACTCGACTTGGATGCATCAAACCAATTAGTGATTAAAGACATCGCCAATCGCTCTGTATTGGTGAGTGTGGTTACTACTGACGGTTTAGACCAAGAACTGTACAACAAGTGGTTGAGTGGCGCTGAGAAAGCCTTAGAACAGTTAACTGAAGCTGAATTCAAGTTAAAACGCGTTCGTACTGAATTCCATGATGCATTACCTCATAACTATATTGACCCTGATTTACCAAAAGCGATGGAAGCAAGTTTGCAATCGGTAACGCAAGATCTTGAAACCACGAAAGTGAAGAGTGCCAAGATCGCTCAGCGTATTAAGTTTATGAGCCAGTACTTCGAGTAAGAGGAGAGCATATGTTAGGAGCAGACGGCTTAAACCTCGCTTTGATGGTAGCTGATTCCGGAATCATTGATACCGCGATGAATGATCTCATCGCTCGTTCTCAAGTCATGATGGCTGCAGAGAACAAAGGTGTGAAAACATCAGTGAAAAACCACTTAGTTAAATGGCGCGGTAAAGTTAAAAAACGCGTTACTAAGGTGTGTGAAACTGATCGATTCCAAGAGGAAATCGCCCTTTACCAAGAAGTGATTTACTGGGATGAACCTCAGTTCTTTGATGAGATTGACAGCGTTATCAAAAAGCTGGAGTGGCACTCAGCGTTTTATCTACAAGCTCGACGCCTTATGGAGAACAACAAGGGTGTTTATAACGCGATGTTTCCACACTACTTTTGCGACCAATGGTACCAATCACTTTCTGATGCGATTAAACAAGCTCAAGTAACTGAACTTGAAACAAGCAAAGAAAAAGTCTTAGCCGATCTTTATCAGCGCATGGAAACCATGAAAAACATGGATAAAGTGACTGAGTCGGGTGACGAAGGCAGTGTAGGGCGCTTGTGGGACATGGCTTCTGCCAAATTAAGCAAAACAGACCTTACCATCATGAAACGTCATGCTGAGTTCTTGAATAAGCACAAGGGCTTGCAAGAGATCGCTGAAAAGCTAGGCCGTATGGCTGGTGAGGAAGATGATCCTTCGCTACACAAAGCCCCTGTAGAAGAATTGCAGGTGGTTGAAGAGAAAAGCGATGAAGCGGTCGATGATATTGTCGGGATTCATGAAAGTGATGACCTTAACAAGATGCTGCCAAACGAAACCATGTTCTTAGCTTATCCTGAACTTGAGGTTATCTTTTACAAGCACTTGGCCGACAAGCGTTTACTGAGCTATCGCTCGCAAGGTAAATCACGCACGTTACGCAAAGTGAAGGCGCAAAAACCAGATAGCAAGAACATCGATATTGAAAAGGGCCCGTTTATCGTCTGTGTGGACGCTTCGGGTTCTATGAGTGGTTTCCCTGAGCAGTCTGCTAAAGCAATGGCTTATGCCTTAATGCAAATTGCTCTTGCAGAAGAGAGAGACTGTTATGTGATTCTTTTTTCTTCTGAGCAGATTACCTATGAGTTAACAAGGCAAGATGGCCTACGTGAAGCGAGCGACTTCTTAAGTTACTCATTCCACGGCGGTACGGATTTGGAACCTGTTCTCATGAAGTCGATTGACCTAATGACTGGTGATAAATACAAGAATGCCGATTTAATCGTACTTTCTGACTTTATTGCGCCGAAACAATCAGACGAAATGATTGCTCAGGTTGAAAAGTTGAAAGAACACAAAAACCGTTTCCATGCGGTTAGCCTTTCTAAGTATGGCAACCCTCAACTTATGACTATGTTTGACCACTGCTGGGCGTATCATCCGAGTCTTGTCGGTCGTTTCATGAAGAAGTGGTAACGCTAGAACATCTTGTTTAACTCCATTTTGCTGTGTGTTTTTTGATTGAAGAGATCGAACATGCAGCAATTTGATTTAAATGTCAGCAAACGGAATTTAAATTCACTTTTTTGTTTGACTATCTCCCCTCAATCCGTAAAGTAGACACCCGAACACAGCGGTGCGGCTTACTTAAGTCCCTAAAGTGTTGAATTCAAAAGGCGCCTTGGCAGAGTGGCTATGCAGCGGATTGCAAATCCGTGGACCTCGGTTCGACTCCGGGAGGCGCCTCCATTCTTTCTCTTAGTTTTATAAGTAAGAGATATTAAGAATGAAAATGCGATACTAGCTCAGTTGGTAGAGCGCAACCTTGCCAAGGTTGAGGTCATCGGTTCGAACCCGATGTATCGCTCCATATTTTGTAGTGTTGGTTCATTTCGACATTAAGATGGTGTTTTACTTTTCAGTAATCGGCATCGCAATAAAGTATTGCGTGCCCTGGTGGTGGAATTGGTAGACACAAGGGATTTAAAATCCCTCGACGTTCGCGTTGTGCCGGTTCAAGTCCGGCCCGGGGCACCATCTATTTGATTATTACCTCGC
>NZ_VTXG01000019.1:0-80617 GCF_013114515.1 Vibrio sp. AIC-3
GTTAAAGAGCTTTTCCTTTTTGAGCTTCGCTCAAATCGGACGGCCATTTTAGCGATTTAAGTTTTAGTGTCAACCACTATTTTCAAAACTTTTTTCAAGCGCTTAGCTTGGCTAATTTGACCTGCTGATTCGTTTTGGTTTCTTACGAAGCCTTCCCGTTTCAACGAGGTCGCATTATAGAGATTTCGATCACACTGGCAAGCCCTTTTTGAAGTTTTTCTTACTTTTTTGATTGTTCGAGCGTTTTTTGTTCAAAACACGCCATTTTCACTAGTATTCCTCTTAATTAAGGGCTTAAGGTGCCTATATAAAGGAGGATTTATGAGTTCAATACGCAGTTATAAAGGTATATCACCTCAGATCGGGCGAGACGTCTATATAGATACAAGTTCGATACTGGTTGGTGATATCAAAATCGGTAACGACTCTAGCGTGTGGCCTTTGGTTGCAGCTCGAGGAGATGTAAACCACATTCATATTGGAGATAGAACGAATATCCAAGACGGCAGCGTTTTGCACGTCACCCATAAGAATGCAGAAAACCCTGAGGGTTATCCTCTATTAATAGGTAATGATGTCACTATCGGACATAAAGTAATGCTGCATGGCTGCACAATTGAAGATCGTGTACTTGTTGGCATGGGAGCTATCGTGTTGGATGGCGTGATCATCAAACAAGAAGTCATGATTGGTGCTGGTAGCTTAGTGCCGCCTAATAAGGTACTTGAAAGCGGTTACCTATATGTAGGAAGCCCAGTAAAACAAGCACGCCCATTAAATGATAAAGAGCGTGCCTTTTTACAGAAGTCCGCTGACAACTATGTTCAGAATAAAAACGACTATCTAGACTCTGTACTTCCAGTCTAAAGCGCTTTGATCTGAATCCGATTAGAGGAGTCATACTCCTCTTCTTCTATTAACTCTTCCGCTAGCTCTTCAATATCGAAACGTAACTCAGAAAAGATAACTAAAGCTTGATCGCCTTCTTCTATATCTCTACCTGCCAATCGTGATAATTCTTCAATAGACATGACACATTCAATCAATGCGCCCGACTGTTGTGCAGGGAAGGTGATTGTTTGATTCTCTTCATTCCAATCTTGGATATCTGGAAATAGAATTGATTGATTCATTTTTTTATAAATACCTCATTACATCTCTAGGTTTTTACGTAATTCTCTTAAAATCTGTTTTGTTCCCGGACGAAGGCCACGCCAAAGCATAAAGCTTTCTGCTGCCTGCCCCACTAACATACCCAAACCATCATAAGCAGCATGAACACCGTTATCTAACGCCCACTGATTAAATACTGTCGTTCCAGATCCGTAGACCATGTCATAAACGGCGCTGTTTGTATTAAAGATTACATCGGAAACTTCAGGGAGCTGACCGCTTAGACCTGATGAGGTCGAGTTAATAATGACATCAAAGCCATCATTAACATCACTTAGGCCCATACCTTTGATATTTCCATGCGACGAAAACATCTCAGCCAATAGTTCTGCTTTTGAACTGGTTCGGTTAGCGATCACCAACTGTTGTGGCTTTTGGTCGAGAAGAGGTTGAATCACTCCTCTCGCAGCACCACCAGCACCAAGAAGAAGAACACGTGCTCCCTTTAGCGTCACTTGATGTTGAAGCAGGTCTTGAACTAAACCCTCACCATCGGTGTTATCACCAATGATCTCTCCGTCATCTAACTTCTTAAGGGTATTTACGGCACCGGCTAGCTCAGCTCTCTCAGTTAGGCGATTGGCAAACTGATAGGCATCTTCTTTAAAAGGCGCTGTGACATTGCACCCTCGACCACCTTCGCTGAAAAAGGATTTGGCAGCAGTGATAAATTCACCATGCTCTGGCTGCAGTGCTGTATAGGTAAGTTGTTGGCTGGTTTGGCGAGCAAATAATGTGTGAATGAATGGCGATTTGCTTTGCCCAATAGGGTTACCGAAAACGGCATAACGATCTACTTGCTGTGTCATATCCTTACCTAACAGAAATAATAAAAAGGGTCATCTATATAGATGACCCTATCACTATCCCTATAAGGAAGGAAGAACTACCAAACTCGAGGCTTTAGGTAGTCGCTATAAAGCAGAGCTTCTGGTGAGCCCGCTTGCGGTTCATAGCGATATTCCCAACGAGCCAACGGCGGCATCGACATCAATATAGACTCTGTGCGCCCACCGCTTTGCAGGCCAAATAAGGTACCACGGTCGTAAACTAGGTTGAATTCAACATAGCGGCCACGACGGTATAGTTGGAAGTCACGCTCACGTTCGCCATAAGGTGTATCTTTGCGACGCTCGACAATAGGTAAGTACGCCGCAGCAAAACCTTCACCGACAGCCTGCATATAAGCAAAGCTCTTATCGAAACCCCACTCATTTAAGTCATCAAAGAACAGACCACCAACACCACGTGTTTCGTCTCGGTGAGGAAGATAGAAGTACTTATCACACCACTCTTTGTGTTCTTGATAAACATCATCACCAAACGGCGCACAAAGATCTTTAGCAGTTTGATGCCAAGATTGGCAATCTTCATCGACAGGATAAAATGGCGTTAAGTCAAAACCACCACCAAACCACCAAATCGGGTCTTCCCCTTCTTTTTCCGCAATGAAGAATCGAACGTTCGCGTGTGAGGTTGGGATATATGGGTTTTTAGGGTGGATAACTAATGAAACCCCCATCGCCTCAAACTTACGTCCGGCTAACTCAGGACGGTGAGCGGTTGCAGAGGCAGGCATTGCTTTACCAGCGACGTGAGAGAAGTTAACTCCACCCTGTTCAAATAAAGCACCATTGGTCATCACGCGAGTACGACCACCGCCACCTAGACGATCGCCAGGTTCTCGCTCCCATGCATCTTCTTCAAACAACGCTACACCATCAGCTTGCTCAAGCTGCTGGCAAATCGAATCTTGTAGGCTCAGTAAAAACTGCTTTACTGCTTCTTTATCAATTGCTGACATCTTACTTCCTTTGCAGGGTTTAGCCCTGTCTTAATATTTTCGACGTTTTTGCATCTCTAATTTCGCTTGGCTTCTCACGACCACCCGTTTGACCTTCTAAAATAGCCACCAAATGTTGGCCAAGTTGCTGCTTAACTTCTTCAGTCGTCATACAAGGCGGCTCGCCGGTCAGGTTAGCACTGGTAGAGGTTAACGGCTTACCAAACTCATTACACATTCTTTGAACCAAAGGGTGATCAGTCACTCGTACCGCGATGGAATCAAATTGACCACTTACCCAGTCAGTAACTTTGCTGCTGGTTGGCATAATCCAAGTGACCGGACCTGGCCATGTCGCTTTCACTGTTACCAACTGTTCTTCCGTCAACTGGCTTTCATCAATGTAAGGTAACAGTTGCTCGTAACTTGCAGCAATTAAGATCAACCCTTTCTCGATCGGTCGTTGTTTTAAGTCGAGTAATTTCTTGATGGCTTGTGGATTATCGGGATCACAACCGACCCCAAAAACGCCTTCAGTCGGGTAAGCAATGACTTCACCTTGTTGTAATGCCTGCAAAGTATGTTGAAAGTTATCCACGGGTTGCCTCATTAATTCAGTTATCTAACTCACTAAGTGTACAAATTATCATTCACTGTGACTAAAGCTATTTGTTTATAAAATGTATCAATTAACAACCCAGACTGACGCAAACGTTTTCCTTAGGCAATTTTACCCGTATAATGCGCGCAAAATATCTAATCACTAATTAAATCGTACCTGAAGGAGTTTGAGATGACTGTCGGTATTATCATGGGTTCTAAATCTGATTGGCCAACAATGAAGCTAGCTGCAGAAATGTTGGATCAGTTTGGCGTGGCGTACGAAACAAAAGTGGTTTCTGCTCACCGCACACCTCAGTTGCTTGCAGACTACGCAACCAGTGCGAAAGAGCGCGGTATTAAAGTAATTATTGCTGGTGCTGGCGGTGCAGCGCACCTTCCGGGCATGGCTGCTGCTTTCACAAGCGTACCAGTTCTGGGTGTTCCAGTTCAGTCTAAAGCACTGAAAGGCATGGACTCTCTGCTTTCTATCGTGCAGATGCCAAAAGGTATCGCGGTAGGTACTTTGGCTATCGGTGAAGCTGGCGCTGCCAATGCAGGTATCCTAGCCGCTCAAATCATTGGTACACACAATGAAGAAGTAATGGCAAAAGTAGAAGCATTCCGTTCTGAGCAAACAGAAACGGTTTTGGCTAATCCAAACCCTGCAGAGGACTAATTTCCATGCATGTTCTTGTGTTAGGCGCGGGCCAACTTGCTCGCATGATGTCCCTAGCTGGGGCGCCGCTGAATATTGAAATTTCTGCTTTTGATGTTGGCAGCAAAAATATTGTTCACCCATTAACGCAAGCGATTCTAGGTAACGGCTTAGAAAATGCGATAGAGCGTGCGGACGTCATTACTGCTGAATTCGAACATATTCCTCACGATGTACTTGAGGTGTGTGAACGCAGCGGTAAGTTCTTACCGACAACAGAAGCAATTAAAGCCGGCGGTGACCGTCGTCTTGAAAAAGCCCTGTTAGACGAAGCAAATGTGAAAAATGCCAAATACTACGTGATTAACTCTCGCGAAGACTTTGACGCTGCGATCGCTCACGTTGGCTTACCAATGGTATTGAAGAGCACACTTGGCGGCTACGACGGCAAGGGCCAATGGCGCTTAAAAACATTAGACAATGTTGACGCAACTTGGACAGAAATGGCCGAGTGCATCGCCGCAACAGACAACCAAGCCATTGTGGCTGAAGAGTTCGTTCCGTTTGATCGCGAAGTATCACTGGTTGGTGCTCGTGGCGCTAATGGCGAGATTCAAGTGTACCCACTGGCTGAAAATGTTCACACCGACGGCGTGTTAAGCTTATCGACAGCGATTGATGACATTGAACTGCAAGAGCAAGCGAAAACCATGTTCACCGCAGTTGCAGAACGTTTGGACTACGTTGGCGTGCTTGCACTTGAGTTCTTTGATGTTCAAGGTTCACTGCTAGTTAATGAGATTGCACCACGAGTTCATAACTCTGGTCACTGGACGCAACAAGGCGCAGAGACTTGTCAGTTTGAAAACCACCTACGTGCCGTATGTGGCATGCCACTAGGCAGCACTAAACTGATTCGTCCAACCGCAATGATCAACATTCTTGGTGAAGATACCCTACCTGAAGCGATTCTGGCTCAAGGTGGTTGTCATGTTCATTGGTATGGCAAAGAGAAGCGTGCAGGTCGTAAGATGGGCCACATTAACGTGAGCGCTGACTACAACGCAGAATTACAAAGAGCGTTGTGCTCATTGGCTGAGATTCTTGATAAACAAGCCTACCCTGCTGTGCATGAGTTTGCTGAGCAGATGAAGTAAGCCTACATTGGCTTATTGATATAAAAAGTTTATTGGATACAAAAACGGCGCTCAGTGAGCGCCGTTTTTTTGTGTCTATAATATCGAGTTATTGAGATTGAATGTGGTGACACTTGCGATCTGCGCATTGCTTCTTGGTACCACTGGCCGTTTTCTTCTCCAGTAACAGTGGGAACTGGCACTCTTCACAGCGTCCTATAACTGGTGGCTGATTAACGGCAAACTTACACTTAGGGTAGTTATCACACGCATAGAAGGTTTTGCCATAGCGAGATTTACGCTCAACCAAGTGACCTCGACCACACTCAGGGCAGGCAACAAGTGGCTGTTCTTCAGGTTGTTCTTTCGGTTGATCCAAAGATTCGATGTGATTACACGTTGGGTAACTACTACAACCAATGAACATCCCAAAGCGACCTTGCCTTAATACCAATTCGTTTTGGCATTTAGGACACGGCACGCCCAGCTCTTTCACCACATGACCATCATTTTGATGAAGAGGCTTGATGTAATCACAGCTCGGATACTGCTTACAGCCTAAAAATGGGCCGTGCTTACCATGGCGAAGCTGAAGCTCTCCACCGCACTGTGGACATGGTTCATGCTCTAATGCATGTTCATGTGCTGAAAAAAGCTGATTATCAATCTTACTACTCATGACAAGCCTGTATTAATGCAAGATACCTTGCTCTTTGGTGTACAACAGCTCTTCCATTTGCGTGTAAGCACTTTCATTACCCGGCACATTAAATAGCACCATTAAGATAATCCATTTCAGATCATCCAATTCAAATTCGTTTGTCTCAAGCCCCATCACACGATCAATCACCATTTCACGAATCTCTGTCGTGAGGACGTTGATCTGCTCAAGGAACAACAAGAAACCACGACACTCCATATTAATACGTGATATCTCTTTACTTGTGTAAACACGCATCGAGGTATTAGAGCACATAGTAATCGCCGCTTGGTTATCGGTATCTTGCAGTGCAGCAAGGTCTTCTAACCAATGGAGGGCCTTATAAATATCATCTTGGTGAAACCCTGCTCGAAGAAGCTCATCTTCCAGCTCATCTTGATCCACCTGCAATTCAGAATCGCTATGGATGTAGGTTTCAAACAAGTACATCAGTATGTCCATCATCATAGCTAGCCTCTCCCCTTTCGAATATAGCCACCGGAAACTGCAACAACATGCCCTGAGAGCTCAAGCTCTAAAAGCTGCATCATGACTTCATGCACAGGTATATGGGTTCTCTGTGCCAAAATATCAACGGGTGTCGCCTCTAATCCTACGTTAGCTAACAGCTGTGGAAATGGCAATTGTTCATTTTCACCCTCATTCGGCGTAGGTTCGAATAAGCTCGGCTGCTGATCTATAGACCAGTTTAACAGACTCTTTATTTCAATCAGAACATCTTGAGCATTTTGCACTAAACATGCTCCAGCTTTGATGAGACTGTTACCTCCGCGACTGGTTGGGCTATGAATAGAACCGGGCAGCGCAAACACTTCTCGACCTTGCTCCATGGCATAGCGAGCGGTAATTAAAGAGCCACTCTTCTCAGCCGCTTCCACCACCAAGGTTCCTAACGACAAGCCACTTATAATACGGTTACGACGGGGGAAATGTTCAGGTCTTGGTTTAGCACTCGGTCGAAACTCTGAAATCAGCGCTCCGTTCTCACAGATCCTCTCAGCTAGATTTCGGTGGCGGGCAGGATAAATGGAGTCCAAGCCAGACCCCAACACTGCAAAAGTTTCCCCTCTTTTATCTAGAGCACCATCATGAGCATAGCCATCGATACCTAAAGCTAAGCCACTGGTGACAATTAAACCGTTTTGGACAAACTCTTTGGCGAAGGACTTGGCGGTCTGCAGTCCTTCAATACTGGCATTGCGGCTGCCGACCATCGCGATTTGAGGCTCGATCAGTTTTTCAACGTGACCTTTAACGAAAAGAACACTGGGCGCAGAGGCAATCTCATTAAGCAGTTTGGGATAATGTGGGCAATTAGGGGTAATAATGTGATGGTTAGGCTGTTTTGCTTGCCATGATAAGCAAGCATCCACTTCTCTTGGGGCTTGCTCTCTTAGATAGGCAATTTGCTTGGCAGACAAGCCAATCGCTTGCAGCTGCTGACTTGAATAACCAACAATATTAGAAGGAGAATCAATACTCAGCAAACGAGCAAGGCGCTTGCCACCCAATTGCGGAACAAAACTTAGAGTTAACCAAGCACTCAGTTGTTGCTCATTCACTCGGTGCCCTTAACCTCTTCCGTCAACGCAAGATCTAAAGGCGATACCGCCAGGATGTCATTGCTAACCGGCTTAGAGCTTTGAGTGATCAACGCCAAGCTAAAATACTCATAAGGACGAATAACCATCAAGCTACCGAGTGAGGTACTTGGCAATTGCACCTTATCGCTCGCCGCAGACTCTTTGTAGCTGTATTCGCCTTGCTTACCAAACACCACCGCGCCGCTTTCGCTGAGGGTAAACATAGAGCCTTGGCGAAGATTGTCTTGCGAGCCTTTGTTAATAACCACAACCTGATTCTTTGCGCTGTATTGGCTGCCATCTAACGAACCCAAGATATTAGCAAACTGACCCGCAGCACTAGGCGCAGGATAAAACGTGGTTGAGAGCTTCACCTGATCAACACCAAGTTCTGGTAGCACAAGGTCGTTCAGCAATACCTCTTGCAGCTGAGTGTCTATATGCAAGCTGCTGAACTCAGCATCCACTTCTTTTAAGCGCGCCGTGGCGACCAAACGCAAAGAGGTCATACTTGCTTGGGGTTGCTGCCGTTGGTAGGTTTCAACTGCGCGGTAGATACCCCACTTTTGATGCTGTTGGTTACCTGAGATAAATAACCGTTCTACACCCGATAAGAAGCGTTTGCCATCGCTGGTACCTAATACTCGTTGCGCCGATTCGATATCTTGCTGCTCTACCAAGCGATCAGACTGTAAATATGGCAAAACCAGCCCTTCATTGACGGTAGGTACTGCTTTCTTCTCAGAGACACGAATCTTAGGGCTAAGCTTGATAACAGGCTTGAGGCTCAATACAGGCTCGCCATTAATCCAAACCAAAGACAGTTTATCTCCGGGATAAATGAGATGAGGGTTTTCTATCTCTGGATTGACCTGCCATAACCTTGGCCACAACCATGGACTATCGAGATACATCGCAGAGATATCCCACAAAGTATCGCCCTTAACCACCACATACGCCTCAGGTGCGCCCTGTTTAATGGTTAAAGGTTGCTCACTATTTTCAGCCGTAGCGGCGAACGAAATCGAGGCACAAATAAGAGATAAAGCAGGCAATAAATGACGCATGACCTAGGTTCCTTGGTCTGAATATATGACATCTGATTGGAGAATTACCTTCAGGATGCTGTCATTTGACCTCTAAAATGTCTAGAATTGAGCCAACAAGGTTTAAGCTGTTTCGGCACAGTTCAATATTTCGAGTGTATATGTCTGTATTACAAGTATTAACATTACCAGATGATCGTCTACGTACCGTGGCGAAACCGGTAAAAGAAGTTACCCCAGAGATTCAAAAGTTCGTTGATGACATGATTGAAACCATGTACGACGAAGAAGGTATCGGCCTTGCGGCAACGCAAGTAGATTTCCACCAACGCATCGTTGTTATCGATATTTCAGAAACACGTGATGAGCCAATGGTGCTTATCAACCCTGAAATTACTGAGAAGCGCGGCGAAGATGGAATCGAAGAAGGCTGCCTATCTGTACCAGGCGCTCGAGCTCTAGTACCTCGCGCTGCAGAAGTAACGGTTAAAGCACTAGACCGTGACGGCAACGAATTCACATTCGACGCTGACGACCTTCTGGCTATCTGTGTTCAGCACGAACTTGACCACCTAGAAGGCAAGTTGTTTGTTGATTACCTATCGCCACTAAAGCGTAAACGTATCCAAGATAAGCTAGCGAAGATTAAACGTTTCAACGAGAAACAAGGTTAATAACCGCTGCTATTACTAAATTAGAAGGAAGCCTACCTTGAGTCAGTCTTTAAGAATTGTCTTTGCAGGTACTCCGGATTTCGCCGCCCGTCACTTGGCGGCGTTGTTGTCTTCGGAGCATGAAGTTGTTGCTGTTTACACACAGCCAGATCGCCCAGCAGGCCGCGGTAAAAAACTCACTGCGAGCCCAGTAAAAAACATCGCACTTGAGAACAACATTCCGGTTTACCAACCAGAAAACTTCAAGTCAGATGAAGCTAAGCAAGAGCTAGCCGATTTGAATGCTGACATCATGGTGGTTGTCGCTTACGGCTTATTGCTTCCACAAGTGGTTTTAGATACACCTCGCTTAGGTTGTATCAACGTGCATGGTTCTATCCTCCCGCGCTGGCGTGGCGCTGCTCCGATTCAACGCTCTATTTGGGCAGGTGATAAAGAGACAGGCGTGACGATCATGCAGATGGATATCGGCCTAGATACTGGCGACATGCTAAGCATCGCAACGCTGCCTATCGAAGCGACAGATACTAGCGCATCAATATACGAGAAGTTAGCGGGCCTTGGCCCTGATGCGCTTGTTGAGTGTTTATCTGACATCGCTTCTGGTAAAGCGGTAGCTGAAAAGCAAGACGACGAACTGGCTAACTACGCCAAGAAGCTAAGCAAAGAAGAAGCGCGTATCAACTGGAGTGATGAAGCTGCGCATATTGAACGCTGCGTTCGTGCCTTCAACCCATGGCCAATGAGCCACTTTGAAGCTGCTGAGAACAGCATCAAAGTATGGCAAAGCCGTGTGGCAGAGCAAACTTCTGATAAGCCTTCAGGTACAATTCTGCAAGCGGATAAAACTGGTATCTACGTAGCGACAGGACAAGGCGTACTTGTTCTTGAACAGCTACAAGTTCCAGGTAAGAAAGCCATGTCAGTTCAGGATATCTTGAACTCACGTGCAAGCTGGTTTGAAGTTGGTACTCAACTTTCTTAATCCGCTTTTAAAGCTGTTAATTACACAGCTTAGAAAACCTTTACGAGGGCAGAGATGTCCTCATGTATTCAAATAAATATTCGGTACCCCTCATGAATGTTCGCGCTGCTGCTGCAAATGTCCTATTCCAAGTTGTCGATAAAGGCCACTCTCTTTCACACGCTCTCCCTGCGGCTCAAAAAACGATCCGTCCGCGAGACCATGCTCTACTGCAAGAGATTTGCTACGGCGCACTTCGTTATCTGCCTCGTTTAGAGTCAATCGCTAACGAACTGATGGAAAACCCGCTTAAAGGTAAAAAGCGTGTATTCCACCACCTAATCTTGGTGGGCATTTACCAACTAAGCTTCATGCGTATCCCTTCGCATGCCGCGGTTGCTGAAACGGTTGAGGGTACTAAGACACTGCGCGGTCCAAGCCTGAGTGGTTTGATCAACGCTGTGTTACGTAGCTACCTACGTGACCAAGAAGAACTAGACGAGAAAGCCGTTAGCCACAATGCAGGCAAATACGGCCACCCAAGCTGGATTCTAAAAATGCTTCAAGAGAGCTACCCAGATCAATGGGAGCAACTGGTTGAAGCAAACAACAGCAAGGCACCAATGTGGCTGCGCGTTAACCGCCAACACCACACTCGTGACGAGTATGTAGAACTGCTTAAAAACGAAAACATTGAATACACATTGCACCCAGAAGCAGCTGATGCCATAAAATTAGCTGCACCTTGTGATGTTACTTTGCTTCCTGGCTTCGACAGAGGTTGGGTATCAGTGCAAGATGCTGCCGCTCAGCTTTCGGTTGATTACCTAACACCAAAAGATGGTGAGCTGATCTTAGATTGTTGTGCTGCACCAGGTGGTAAAACGGCACACATTCTTGAGCACACTCAAGATACTGAAGTGGTTGCGATTGACTGCGACATCAAACGTCTAGACCGTGTTTACGATAACCTTGAGCGCCTACAACTGCGTGCCGACGTAATTTGTGGTGATGCTCGCTACCCTGAAGAGTGGTGGATGGGCGATAAGTTCGACCGTATCCTACTTGATGCACCTTGTTCAGCGACTGGCGTAATTCGCCGTCACCCTGACATCAAGTGGCTACGTCGTGCATCTGACATTGATGCGCTGGCTGAACTGCAAAGCGAAATTATGGATGCAATGTGGCGTCAGCTGAAAGAAGGCGGCACCATGGTTTATGCGACATGTTCTATCACGCCGCAAGAAAACGTGCTGCAAGTGAAAGCATTCCTAGCACGTACTGAAAACGCAACGCTGGTTGGGTCTGATATCGAAAATCCGGGTCGTCAAATACTACCTGGAGAAGAAGATATGGATGGCTTCTACTACGCAGTTCTAGTAAAACAGGCATAACAACTAACAGCGGCTAAGAATTTATTTCTTAGCCGCTGTTTCTTTCTAGTGCATTATCAAAACAAAGTTAGATAACTAGAATTACCACGGTAAAGAAAAGAGAAAGGCTATGAAGATCATTATCCTAGGTGCTGGACAAGTTGGCGGTACCCTTGCTGAAAACCTGGTTGGTGAAAACAACGACATCACCATTGTCGACCGTAATGCTGACCGACTTCGTGAACTTCAGGATAAGTACGACCTTAGGGTTGTAAACGGTTATGCCAGCCACCCAAACACACTACGTGAAGCGGGTGCGCAAGATGCCGACATGTTAGTTGCCGTAACTAACATGGATGAAACCAACATGGCTGCGTGTCAGGTTGCTTTCTCTCTTTTCAATACGCCGAACCGAATTGCTCGTATTCGTTCTCCTCAATACCTAGAAGAGAAAGAAGCGCTATTCAAATCAGGTGCCATCCCAGTCGATCACCTGATCGCACCCGAAGAACTAGTGACCAGCTACATCGAGCGCCTGATTCAATACCCAGGCGCACTGCAGGTTGTGAGCTTTGCTGAACAGAAAGTTAGCCTAGTAGCAGTAAAAGCCTACTACGGTGGTCCACTGGTGGGTAACGCACTGTCTGCTTTGCGTGAGCACATGCCGCACATTGATACCCGTGTTGCCGCTATTTTCCGTCAAGGTCGCCCTATTCGCCCACAAGGCACCACCATCATTGAAGCCGATGATGAGGTTTTCTTTGTGGCAGCGAGTAACCATATCCGCTCAGTAATGAGTGAGCTACAACGCCTAGAGAAACCGTACCGCCGCATCATGATTGTCGGTGGCGGTAACATTGGTGCAAGCTTGGCAAAACGCCTTGAGCAGAGCTACAGCATCAAGCTTATCGAGCGCAGCTACACTCGTGCCGAAAAGCTGTCTGAAGAATTAGAAAACACCATCGTCTTCTGTGGCGATGCGGCAGACCAAGAGCTGCTAACCGAAGAGAACATAGATCAAGTGGACGTGTTCATTGCCCTAACCAATGAAGATGAAACCAACATCATGTCAGCAATGCTGGCGAAGCGAATGGGTGCCAAGAAGGTAATGGTACTGATTCAGCGTGGTGCTTACGTAGACCTTGTTCAGGGTGGCGTGATTGATATTGCTATCTCTCCACAGCAAGCGACCATTTCTGCGCTGCTTACTCACGTTCGTCGTGCTGATATTGTTAACGTATCATCTCTACGTCGCGGCGCTGCAGAGGCGATCGAAGCCATTGCTCACGGTGACGAAACCACATCGAAAGTGGTTGGCCGAGCGATTGGCGACATCAAGCTACCACCGGGCACCACTATTGGTGCGATTGTTCGCGGAGAAGAAGTACTTATCGCGCACGATAGAACCGTAATCGAACAAGATGACCACGTAGTGATGTTCCTAGTGGACAAGAAATACGTACCTGATGTTGAGTCTCTATTCCAACCGAGCCCGTTCTTCTTATAGCCTTGTTCTCGTAAGTATCTTCTCGCAACCTTCTTCTTGTGAGAACGACGCTTCGGCACAAAGCGATGGTCTATTAAGCTATGGTCAACTTTCGTCCGATATTATTAGTGATAGGGTTAGTGTTATCAAAACTCGCCCTTTTCATGTACATCCCCACATTGGTTGCCTTTTTCACAGGCACCGGTGGCTTCCTCGAGTTTGGTCAATCGGTAGTGATCACGCACATTGTGGCGTTCATCTGCTTGAGCTTAGGGCGCTCCGCTAAGTTCCGACTTGGGGTGCGGGACATGTTCCTGATCACCTCTCTGGTATGGACAATAGCCAGTGCCTTCGCCGCACTGCCGTTTGTGTTCATCAATCACATCAGCTTTACCGATGCCTACTTTGAAACTATGTCCGGTATTACCACAACAGGTTCAACGGTATTGAGTGGCTTAGACGGCATGGCACCAAGCATCCTACTGTGGCGCTCGATATTGCAATGGCTTGGCGGCATTGGCTTCATCGTAATGGCGGTGGCAGTACTGCCGATGCTCAACGTCGGTGGTATGCGCCTGTTCCAAACGGAATCTTCCGATTGGTCCGATAAAAGCAGCCCGAGAGCAAAAACCGTCGCCAAGAACATCGTAGCGGTTTATCTGGTATTAACTGGCTTGTGCTTAGTGAGCTACCTGTTTGCAGGCATGAGCGTGTTTGACGCCATCAACCACTCGTTTACCACGCTATCAACTGGCGGTTACTCGACCTCTGATGGCTCGATGAACCACTTCTCAAATAGCGCTCACTGGGTGGGCACAGTGTTCATGTTCCTTGGCGGTCTGCCGTTCCTACTGTTTGTTGGCGCACTGCGTGGTAGAAAACTCTCAATCCTCTACAAAGACGCGCAAGTGAGAGGTTTCACCTATCTATTCTTGGTCACCAGTGCCGTGATATCAACATGGTTGGTGGTTAGAGATGGCTACACAGTCATGGATGCGATGCGTGTTTCGATGTTCAACATTGTGTCAGTCGTAACCACAACCGGTTTTGGCTTAGAAGATTTCACCGCGTGGGGCGCTTTGCCTACCACGCTGTTTGCCTTTTTAATGATGGCGGGCGCGTGCTCAGGTTCAACCTCTGGTGGTATCAAGATCTTCCGCTTCCAGATCGCGATGACCATGCTTCATAAGCAGATGATGAAACTGATTCACCCGTCGGGCGTGTTTGTTCAACGCTACAATCAGCGACCGGTGAATGACGATATTGTGCGTTCACTAGTCGCATTTGGTTTGATGTTCTTTATTACGATTATCTTAATTGCAGGTGGCTTGAGCGCGATGGGGCTTGATCCCGTGACCAGTATATCTGGCGCTATCACAGCCGTTGCCAACGTTGGTCCTGGTATGGGCAGCGTTATCGGTCCAACCGGGAACTTTGCTCCACTGCCCGACGCCGCTAAATGGTTGCTAAGCTTAGGAATGCTGATGGGGCGACTCGAGATATTGACGCTCATTGTTCTATTTTTCCCAGCCTTTTGGCGACGTTAACCAAGCACAAAATCAAGGAAACACAGATGAAATCATACGTACTTCTCGCTAGCGCATTGCTCGCAAACTCAGTATTCGTAAGTTCTGCCTTTGCTGATCAAATGGTCACCTTGCCTGATGGCAAGCAAGTGTTACTCAAAGATGATTTTACTTGGCAATACGTGGCACCAAAGCAAACGGAAGCAGCAACGACAACATCAGAGACTGCAGTGCCTGTCGTAGCCGTACCTGTCGCAACGAACACGCGTGGCACTACGATTGTGGTTAATAGTAAAAAGCCAAGCTTACAGCTGTCTCAGTCAGGAGTGGATGTTGTACTGGGTGCAAGTCGCTATGAAGATGGTGAGCTTATCATTCCGACAGCCATCACTAACCAAGGCACTCAAGCGGTCATTTTGGTATCACTTAACATCAGCGTATTTACTGCAGAAGGTGAGTTGTTGGCAGAAGAAGAAGTTGCTGTGTGGAAATCAATCAAACGAATGGCCGACACATACCTACGACCAAAGACGGGTGAAGAAGGCAAGCTCATCAAGCTCGACCTAGAACAACACCCTGAATATCAGATTAAAGCTGAGATTACTGAGGTACTGGCTCGCTAAACCGGAGTCACGTACAAATAAATAGCGAAGAAATGGCAAGCGCAGCCCGCCAACACAAACAAATGCCAGATGGCATGATTGTAAGGGATGCGTTTTGCCACATAGAAAATCACACCCAACGAGTAAATCACGCCACCGAGTGCTAGTAGCACCAAACCACCCATCTCGATATTCATCGCCAGTTGATAAACCACAATCAGCGATAACCAACCCATCGCCAAGTAAGTCACCAATGACAAACGCTTAAATCGGTAGACGAAGGCAATCTTCATAATGATTCCGACTAGCGCGATACCCCAAATCACTGCCATCAAACCCATCGCCAATGGTGTTCTTAAACTCACCAATAAAAATGGCGTGTAACTGCCCGCGATCAATAAGTAGATCGCACAGTGATCGAGAGTTTTCAGTAATCGCTTGGTCTTTTCTGTGGTGATCGAGTGATAAAGCGTGGAAGCGAGAAAGAGTAGGATAATACTGCTGCCATATACCGCCATACTCGCAATAGTCAGTATGTCGGCTTGATGGTCAAACGCACGAATCAGCAGCAGGATTAAACCAACCACGCCAAGCACAACACCCAAGCCATGGGTTATCGCATTGGCGCGTTCTTCGATGTCACTGTATTCGCTCGCCGATGATGCAGACATGATTATCCTACTAGAGTAAATGTTCGATTTGCCTAGTATTGCACATTAAGCTTACACGTGTAAGCTTAAATTTTTATGACATCTTTTATGACATTAATAACGCCTAAACGGTGTGATGAAGCTAAGGTCTCTAAAGCTACAGAACCAAAGAGCTAACTAAGATGCGTTGTCTAGATACTCAAGTACCATCTTGCCCGCATCTTGTGGTGACGTATCCAATGGCACACTCAATTGACGCTGCAGTTGGCCAATGCCTAACAAGCTCGCCAACATGCCTTTTGCACCATCGCGATTACGGTCTATCTCAAACCACAACTTAAGCTCGGTTTCATCACGATGAGCAACCACTTCCAGTTCACGCCAGCGGCCATGATATGGACCAGTGGTAGGGACAAACTCAAACTCTTGAACAAATGGCAGTTCAAAGCCCTCTACTGCTTCGCACTCAACTTGGCGAATGCGTAAACCTTGAGCTTCTAGTTCATTAAAAATACCATCAAGAAGTGCATCTGGGCGAACCGTTAAAATATCCTTATCCGATGGGTCTATCGCCATCGCAATATCGAGCCCGGTTTCTAGCCACACCTTTGAATCACCAATCGTGACAGGTGTGTTCAGCGGGACATCAAACTCACATTCAAAATCACGGGTTTCACCCGGCTGAATAACAAAGGCATACGGCAGGCTCCATTTGGCCAACGAGTATGTCTGGTGCATTCGACGTGTTTGACCGCCCTCTTGCCTTTGCGAATTCATAGTAATTTCTTTGACGTAACGACAGCACAAGTTGAGATCGATATTGTCGATCTCTTGTGGCTGAGCGCCACCATAGACATGCACAATAATGCTCGCCTTCTTGCCTGGATAAAGCACTTCCTGTTGCAATACAGAATCCACCTTGGCAGATCCAATTCCAAAACTTGCTAACGTTTTCTTTAAGAACGACATATGCACCTCCTTTAAAGCATCATCTTAAGCCTGAAAGAGGTTCAAACTCAAATATACTGCTCACACTATTTTAGCTCTAATATCGTCTATTTATCACTCAGGCGTCGATCGATAACTTAGATAGTGATAATCTAAGCCTTGATATGCATGCATATCATTATCCTGATTTATTCTTCGGATTGGCGAAAGCCAGACGAGTGACGCTTCAAGCAATTGAGGTGGAGCTCATGGTAAATCAGGCCATTAGATTGGCAATGGATATGCCTGACCGTTAGGTAAATTAATGCGCCCAACAGCTGTCAGGTTCTCGCACACCAACCGTAGTGCGATGCGTCGTCGTAGTGGCTTTGTTGCTGCTCCAACGGCTAAGAAATTGGCTCCTACAATGACTCTAGTTGAGAAGACTGCTTTATTAGCACCGACTACAACGAAAGTGATTAAAGCCGCTTAACAAAAAGCGCAGTTTTTACTGCGCTTTTTTCTTGCCCGCTCCCATCTTGAAATGTGTTTACACATTGGTATTCCCTACCCGATTTGATACCTTAGCCACAAATCATTATAAAATTTGTGGAGAAATAAAGTATGAAGTGTCACCGCATTGAAGAACTGCTTGAACTGATGGAGCCTGAGTGGCAGAAAGATCAAGAGCTTAACCTATTAGAGTTCATCATTAAGCTATCAAAAGAAGCGGGCTACCAAGGCAAGCTTGAAGAACTGACTGACGATGTTCTTATCTATCACCTAAAAATGCGCAACAGCGAAAAAGATGAGATGATCCCGGGCCTGAAAAAAGACCAAGAAGATGATTTCAAAACCGCAATTCTAAAAGCACGTGGCCTTCTTTAGTCGCCCGTTAGTTTAGAGCTCAATTGCCGTATAGATAAAACACTCAATTTTAAAAAGCGACCACCAGGTCGCTTTTTTGTTTCTGTTCGCTATTTTTTCGTCACAACTGTTATGACTTTTGTTGTTAAAGGTTGATAGCGTTAAAGAAATGAGAACAAGATTGTCGCTATAATCGCCATCCATAAGAATCTTCTAAAATAATAAGAGTGAGTGCGATAACAACAAATGCACCAAGCTCAATTTCAACAGGTTCTCTAAACCATACTTTCAAGTAATGTCGTCATGCCCGACTTAACCGGGCAAACAAGCCACAAAAAGGATAGTCCATGAGTCAGGATAAAATCGATATCAAAGATGTGACTCCTAAAACCTTTAACCCGAAAACACATAAAGGTAATGGAGATCGATTTAACCCAAGTAACCGAATCTATGTTCGAGAAAGCAAAGGTAAATTCCAACAACTGCGTCGCTATGGCGGTTGGTTCTTACTTTTACTTTTTGCGCTTATCCCATGGATTCCCTTTGGTGAACGTCAAGCGATCTTGCTCGATATCGGCAGCCAACAGTTCAACTTCTTTGGCACCACCTTATACCCGCAAGATCTGACCCTACTCGCGATCCTATTTATGATTGCCGCGTTTGGCCTGTTTTTCATAACCACCTTCTTAGGCCGTGTCTGGTGTGGCTATTTATGCCCGCAAACCGTCTGGACCTTCATGTATATCTGGTTCGAAGAGAAGCTAGAAGGCGCTGCCAATAAGCGAAGAAAACAAGACTCGGGCAAACTGACGAGCAATTTAATCCTCAGAAAAACCCTCAAACACATTGCGTGGTGGGCGATTGCCATTGCGACGGGCTTAACCTTTGTTGGTTACTTCATCCCAATCAAAGAGTTAGTGGTTGGCTTCTTTACCTTTAACTCGTCTTTCTGGCCGGTGTTTTGGGTACTGTTCTTTGCTGGATGTACTTATGCCAATGCGGGTTGGATGCGTTCAATTGTTTGTCTGCACATGTGTCCTTACGCGCGTTTCCAGTCGGCAATGTTCGATAAAGACACCTTCATCGTTGGTTACAACACAGAACGTGGTGAAAGCCGTGGCCCTCGCTCTCGTAAAGCCGATCCAAAAGAGCTTGGTCTAGGCGACTGTATTGACTGTAATCTGTGTGTACAAGTGTGCCCTACGGGTATCGATATCCGTGACGGCCTGCAATACGAGTGTATTAACTGCGGCGCGTGTATTGATGCCTGTGACAACACGATGGAGCGTATGGGCTATGAGAAAGGCCTGATCAATTACACCACCGAGCACAGACTTGAAGGTCACTCGACCAAGGTAATGCGTCCCAAGCTGTTGGGCTATGGCGCTATCTTGATCGTGATGCTGGGCTTGTTCTTCGCCCAAATCGCGAGCGTTGATCCTGCCGGCCTAAGTGTTCTGCGTGACCGAAACCAACTGTTTAGAGTCAATAACCAAGGGTTGGTTGAAAACACCTACACCTTGAAAGTGATCAACAAGACTCAACAAGAGCAAGAGTACAAACTCGATGTTAGCGGACTGCCCGATTCTATCTGGTATGGTAAACAGACGATTACTGTCGATCCAGGCGAGGTTTTGAACCTACCTATCAGTTTGGGCGCCGACCCAGAAAAACTGAGCTCACCAGTTTCGACAATTCAGTTTATACTCTCGGATAATGAAGAGTTTACGATGGAAGTCGAAAGCCGCTTTATCAAGAAGCTCTGATACCCGCACCGTAGTGCTTGGTATAACAACCCAATAAATGGAAAAAGGCTCAGTAATGAGCCTTTTTTATTCTATGACGATGCAAGCCTTTAACTTTGATAACCTGACTCCTGACTTCATGTGGTACGCACTGGAGAGCATCGGAGTTCGCGCTGAATCCGGGCTTCTCGCTCTCAACAGTTACGAAAACCGTGTCTATCAGTTCACCGATGAAGACCGTAAGCGCTACGTCGTTAAGTTTTACCGTCCACAACGCTGGAACAAGGCACAGATCCAAGAAGAGCATGACTTCGCACTCGAGCTTATCGAACAAGAGATGCCGGTTGCGCCTCCAATGCGAATCAACGGTGCAACCTTACATGAATACCAAGGCTACCTATTTGCACTATTTGAAAGTGTTGGCGGCAGACAGTATGAAGTTGACAATCTAGATCAATTGGAAGGCGTAGGACGCTTTCTTGGTCGTATTCATAAAGCCAGCGCGGGAAGAACATTCCAGCATCGCCCGACCATCAGCTTAGATGAATACCTTTATCAGCCACGTAAGATTCTAGAGAACTCTCAGTTTATCCCGACGCACCTAGAAAATGCCTTCTTCAATGACGTTGACCTTCTGATCAAAGAGCTAGAGAGCCAGTGGCCGAGCAACATTGAGAATATCCGCCTGCACGGTGACTGCCACCCTGGCAATATTTTGTGGCGCGATGGGCCAATGTTCGTCGATCTTGATGACGCACGTAACGGCCCTGCGATACAAGATCTGTGGATGCTGCTCAATGGCGAGCGCCAAGATAAGCTGATGCAACTGGATATTTTGCTAGAGAGTTACCAAGAGTTTTGCGATTTTAATACCGCACAACTGAAACTAATCGAACCACTACGCGGTCTACGTATGGTGCATTACATGGCATGGTTGGCGAAACGATGGCACGATCCTGCGTTTCCTCTGGCCTTCCCGTGGTTTAATGATCCGAAATATTGGGAGCAACAAGTACTTGCTTGTAAAGAGCAAATTGCTACCCTGCAAGAGCCACCACTTTCGTTAATGCCTCAGTGGTAACAGCAATCGCAACATACAACTAGATAAAAATTCAAACATAATGGAGATTGGATAAATGAAAAAGCTATTCGCATTTTTCTCATTGATCATGTTGAGCCTTACCGCTCACGCTGCGAAATTTAACGAAGGTGAACACTACAAAGTTCTCGACCTAGAAGCATCAAAAAAACCAATGGTGACAGAGTTCTTCTCTTTTTACTGCCCACACTGTAATAGCTTTGAGCCAATCATCCAGCAGCTAAAACAACAGCTACCTAAAGACGCTAAGCTACAGAAGAACCATGTTTCATTCATGGGTGGCAACATGGGTCTGCCAATGAGCAAAGCTTACGCGACAATGATTGCACTGAAAGTTGAAGATAAAATGGTGCCAGTGATGTTTAACCGCATCCACACAATGAACAAGCCACCACGTGATGAAGAAGAACTGCGTCAAATCTTCCTAGACGAAGGCGTTGATGCGAAGAAATTCGATGCTGCGTATAACGGCTTTGCTGTAGATTCTATGGTTCGTCGCTTCGACAAAGCATTCAAAGACAGCGGCCTTTCAGGTGTACCCGCTGTTGTGGTTAACAACCGCTACCTAGTAGAAGCTCAAGGTATCAACTCTCTTGATGAGTACTTCGAGCTCGTGAACTTCTTATTAAAGAAGTAAGCCATTGATGAAAGGAAGCTTCGGCTTCCTTTTTTTTTGCTAGTTCAAAAATCATTATTGATAAATAATTAACCTGGAAGTTTAAAGCTTTACTGCTATTAATAACCCGTCCTAAGAACCGGTGGGCAAGGAGCCCTTGAATGAAAATAAAAATAACTCTCTTGGCATTGAGCGTTGCGGCTTCTCCCGCTTTTGCCAAGCTTGCAGACCAACAAGGTTTCAGTGGTGAAATCTCTCTCAATACCGGGGTTACCTCTTCCACCTCGAACTTTAATACCGATGCTGATAGCAATCTTTCATCCACAGATCAGAAGGCTTCTTCGGAAAGCTCTTTTCTGGTTGCTCCTTTAGGTAGTGTTGCTTATACCTTTGGTGAAAAGCTAAACCATCAGGTATACACAGGTACCGCGCGAGATGATGTAGCAACAGGTACTGTAGTTCTCGAAGTCGGTTACAAATACCAACTTGAGTCAGACATGGTGATCGACGCTTCACTGCTGCCAACCATTATGTCTGGTGAAACTTGGGCTGATCCATACAACACCACATCAGCTCGCACCAAGACCGATGAAACTGGCAATGCGTTTCGTTTGAAGCTAAGCAACATTGCGGGCTCAGCTTTCTCGCTAGACATGGCCTATGCGACCAAAGATGTCGACAAGGATGATATTCAAGATCAAGAGCTCAAACGAGATGCCAATACTCTCTACTTGAAAGGTCAATATCGCCTGCCACTTAGTCGTACCATGATGCTTATTCCATCCGTCATCTATCAAACACGTGATGCTGATGGTAAAGCTGAATCTTACGACCAATTCGGTGGTGAGGTAAGCTTGTTTGGTGGCATGGGGCGTCACAAGTACGCACTAACAGCGGGTTACAACCAACGCTCTTACGATGCGAGCAACCCGATCTACGACAAGAAACGCAGCGACGACAATATCAACCTATTCGCCGCCTATGAGTATGATCAATTCATGGATTGGGAAAACTGGTCGTTTATTTCACTGGCAGGCTACGGCACCAGCGACTCGAACATTACCTTCTACGACGAGTCTCAATATATAGTTTCAGTTGGCTTGAACTACAAGTTCTAACCTTAGCGAGTATGAACTGCAATCCAACGAAAGCCTGCATCTAAGCAGGCTTTTTCTGCTTGCTAGACAGCTTGAGCCGTGAGTTGTTTCAGCAAGCGATCCATCGCGCGATAGCCTAGCGCTTCTGATAGATGTTTCTTTTCGATCTGCTCGTTACCGTCAAGGTCGGCAATGGTTCGTGCCACCTTAATAATTCGATGATAAGCACGAATCGATAAACCCAAGCGATGTAGTGCTGTCTCAAGAAACTCTGCATCTTCGCGTCGCAGTGGGCAATACTTCTCAATTTCTCGGCTACCTAACAGTGCATTCGATTTATGGTTGCGAGATAGCATTAACTCTCGCGCCTGCCTAACCCTTTGCTTAACTACTTGAGTGGTTTCACCGCGATCACCGCCTTCGGCCAACATTCCTTTTGGCAACAGAGGTATCTCCAATGACATATCGAACCTATCCAGCAAGGGCCCAGATAAGCGATTGAGGTAACGCAGGATGATCTGTGGGTTGGCGCGCGCCTGGTTACCTTCGTAATAACCCGTTGGACTTGGGTTAAGTGCACCGACCAATTGAAAACGCGCAGGAAAACGAGTCTTGCCCGCAGCACGGGAGATAATGATCTCGCCCGACTCTAGTGGCTCTCGTAATGAATCAAGCACCTTGCGCTCAAACTCCGGCATTTCATCTAAGAACAATAAGCCGTTATGCGCTAAAGAGATCTCTCCGGGGCGAGGCACCGAACCACCACCCACTAATGCCGCCATTGAACTGGAATGGTGAGGAGAGCGAAAAGGTCGTTGCTTCCAGTTGTATTGATTGATTTCTTGTTGCGTTAACGAGGCCACCGACGCGGTTTCCATCGCTTCGTCATCACTCATTTCAGGTAATAGGTCACGCAGTCGAGAAGCGAGCATAGTTTTTCCGGTTCCGGGTGGGCCAAGAAACAATAAGTTATGATTCCCAGCAGCGGCTATCTCTAGAGCTCGCTTTCCTTGTTGTTGGCCGATAATATCTTGTAGGTCGCGAAGCACTGAAACATCAGCCTGATGATGTTCCGTTCTATATAGCCCAAGCTGAGCCTGTCCACACATGTCAGCACAAACCTCCAACAAGGTTTGTGCAGATTTATGCGCTCCCTTGCCCACCAGCGCAGCCTGATCACCGTTATGATGTGGGACAACTAAGCATCGCTCTACACTGTCGGCGGCTAACGTCGCAGGCAAAACGCCCTTTACCGAGCGAAGTTCTCCTGACAATGCCAACTCACCGATAAATTCATGTTGAGCTATTTTTGATGTCGGAAGCTGATCTGACGCCACCAAAATCCCAAGCGCGATGGGCAGGTCAAAACGGCCACCTTCTTTGGGCAAATCGGCTGGGGCGAGATTAACCGTGATTCTTTTCGATGGAAACTCAAAGCGAGAATTGATGATCGCGCTTCTCACTCGGTCTTTAGATTCCTTGACCGTTGTTTCAGGTAGACCCACCAGCGTGAAGCCAGGCATTCCGTTGCTTATATGCACCTCAACGGTCACTTCTGGCGCCTCTACACCCACACTAGCTCGGCTATGAATTATCGCGAGTCCCATAACTTTCCTTTGTCTTTGATTTAAAAGTATTCGCTCTGGATATTCGTTGCTCACCAAAGCGATAAGGTTGTTATATAGCTTGGTGGAATGGTATTTTAATGTGAAAAAAGAATGACATTTCCCTTGTCATGCGGCAGATTTGTGTGATAACACTAGAGATGTAGACATTTACTGAAGACAATAAACGAGAAAACTCGAATATTATGATTTTTAACGCTCGCATTTACGCACTGATTAACCTGATTATCGTAGTCATTATTAAGACTGCGCGGGGGCGAGTGGGAAGAAAGTAACCACGAATTAGAAAAAACCCCCGCACTGACAAGTCCGGGGGTTTTTTCTAATTTAAACATTCGATTTTTATATTTTTGAGCATTTTCGGCTTTGCCGATTTACAGGAAGAATGGGAGCACAAGATGTGCAGAGACAAAGGAAACAGTTACCAAAATAAAGGTAATACGGGAGAATTCCGATGAAAGGCGCAGAACTAGTCGTATCCGCACTCAAGCAACAAGGAATTGAGACCGTATTTGGTTACCCCGGTGGTGCCATCATGCCAATCTACGATGCACTCTATGACGGCGGGGTTGAACATATCCTATGTCGCCATGAGCAAGGCGCCGCTATGGCCGCGATCGGCATGGCTAGAGCAACACAAGATGTCGCTGTTTGTATGGCAACCTCGGGACCAGGTGCAACCAACCTAGTCACTGGCCTTGCTGATGCCTTTATGGATTCAATCCCATTGGTTGCTATCACAGGTCAGGTTGCAAGTTCCCACATTGGTACCGATGCATTCCAAGAAATGGATGTGATTGGTATGTCTCTGTCATGTACTAAACACAGCTACCTAGTAACTGATATTGAAGAGCTAGCTCCAACCCTCGCTGAAGCGTTTGTGGTAGCAAAGTCTGGCCGCCCTGGCCCGGTTATCGTCGATATCGCTAAAGACGTTCAACTAGCAGAAGCACCTGTTAACGCTCTTCCTGAATTTACTCCACCCGCAATTCCTGTTGCGACAACTGATGCCATTGAACAGGCACAGTACTTTTTGTCTCAAGCGACCCGTCCTGTTTTATACGTAGGTGGTGGTGTTCAACTTGCTAAAGCAACCGATGCGGTTCGTGAGTTTTTACGCCTAAACCCAATGCCAGCAGTAAGCACACTGAAAGGCTTGGGCACTATCGAACGTGACGACCCACACTACCTTGGCATGCTGGGTATGCACGGCACTAAAGCCGCTAACCTTGTGGTTCAAGAGAGTGACCTGTTGATTGTTGTCGGTGCTCGTTTTGATGACCGAGTAACTGGCAAACTCGATACCTTTGCGCCGCATGCTAAGGTTATCCATATCGATATCGATGCCGCTGAGTTCAGCAAACTGCGTCTTGCCAATGCGCCAATTCGCGGTGACATCAACAAGATCATGCCTCAACTAGAGCTAAGCCAAGACATCTCCTCTTGGGTTCATCACTCTGAAGGTCTTCGTAGCTCATTCAAATGGCGTTACGACCACCCTGGTGATCTGATTTTTGCTCCACTGCTGTTGAAGCAACTGTCAGACATGATGCCAGCAAGCTCTATCGTATCGACTGATGTGGGCCAACACCAAATGTGGGCAGCTCAGCACATTCAGCCTCGCGATCCACAGAACTTCATTACCTCTGCCGGTTTAGGCACCATGGGCTTTGGCTTGCCAGCTGCAATGGGTGCTTCGGTTGGGCGTCCTGACGACCAATCTATACTTATCTCTGGTGACGGCTCGTTCATGATGAACATTCAAGAGCTTGGCACATTGAAGCGTCGTCAGATCCCAGTGAAGATGGTACTGCTTAATAACTCTCGTTTGGGCATGGTTCGCCAATGGCAATCGCTGTTCTTTGATGGCCGCCACAGTGAAACTATCTTAGATGACAACCCTGATTTCGTGATGCTCGCGAAAGCGTTCGATATCCCGGGCAAAACCATCACGCGTAAAGAAGAAGTAGAACCAGCATTGAAAGAGATGCTAGAGAGCAAAACCGCTTACCTACTTCATGTTCTTATCGATGAAGAAGAAAACGTATGGCCACTAGTACCGCCAGGTGCTTCAAACAGTGAGATGTTGGAGAACACATAACATGAAAAGATACCTATTAGACATCAAAGCCGATGATAAGCCTGTACTACTAGAGCGTGTTCTTCGTGTTATCCGCCACCGTGGCTTCATTGTTAAGCAAGTTGCGGGCACTCAAAACCACGAAAGCAAAGTGGCGAGTGTTGAGATCATCGTAGACAGTGACCGTCCGATCTCGTTCTTGGTCAATCAAATCGAAAAGCTGTGGGATGTGCGTACCGTTGACGTTATCTCGATCAGCCGTAATGAACTGCCAAACAACAACTTACAACAAAAGATAAACGCATAAGGAACCGCAAACATGACAGCTAAAACAGCAGACTATATTTGGTTTAACGGTGAGATGGTTCCTTGGGCAGAGGCGAACGTTCACGTCCTGACTCACGCAATGCACTACGGTACTTCTGTGTTTGAAGGTGTTCGTTGTTACAACACACCAAAAGGGCCGGTTATCTTCCGTCACCCTGAACATGCTAAGCGCCTAAAAGACTCAGCAAAAATCTATCGCTTCCCTATTCCTTACACTGAGGAAGAAATTATGGAAGCGACTCGCGAAACGCTACGCCAAAATAAGCTAGAGTCAGCGTACATCCGCCCTCTAGGTTTCGTAGGTAACGTTGGTTTGGGTGTCTGCCCGCCAGAAAATACTGAGATGGAACTGATCATCGCTGCTTTCCCTTGGGGGTCTTACCTAGGCGAAGAAGCACTAGAAAACGGCGTTGATGCAATGATTTCTAGCTGGAACCGTGCCGCTCCAAACACGATCCCAACCGCAGCAAAAGCCGGTGGTAACTACCTATCTTCACTATTAGTTGGTGGCGAAGCTCGCCGTCATGGTTACGATGAAGGCATCGCACTGAGTGTTGATGGTTACCTTTCTGAAGGGGCTGGTGAGAACATCTTTGTGGTACGTAACGGCGTGCTATCCACACCACCAGCGACCAGTGCGATTCTGCCGGGCATCACGCGTGATTCGATCATGACACTAGCAAAAGACATGGGTTATGAGATCCGTGAAGAGAATATTGCTCGTGAAGCGCTATACCTTGCTGATGAAGTCTTCATGACAGGCACAGCAGCGGAAATCGTTCCGGTTCGCAGCGTAGACAAAATTACAGTAGGTGAAGGCAAACGCGGCCCTATCACTGAAAAAGTTCAAGCGGCTTACTTTGGTTTATTCAATGGTACCACTGAAGATAAATGGGGCTGGTTAGATTACGTTTATCCAGAAAACCACGCTTCAGAAAGCCAAACACAATCAACTAAGTAAGCAACAGCCAAGTATTTATAAGGATTTAAGCAATGCCAATCTATCGTTCAGCAACAACTACCCACGGACGCAACATGGCTGGTGCGCGCGCTTTATGGCGTGCAACTGGCGTTAAAGATGATGACTTCGGTAAGCCAATCATCGCAGTTGTAAACTCGTTCACTCAATTCGTACCAGGCCACGTTCACCTTAAAGATATGGGTCAACTGGTTGCGGGTGAAATCGAGAAAGCGGGCGGTATCGCTAAAGAATTCAACACCATCGCAGTCGATGATGGTATCGCAATGGGCCACGGCGGCATGCTGTACTCACTGCCATCACGTGAGCTTATCGCGGATTCAGTAGAATACATGGTCAATGCACACTGTGCGGATGCGATGGTGTGTATCTCTAACTGTGACAAAATCACTCCGGGAATGATGATGGCAGCAATGCGCCTTAACATCCCAGTGATCTTTGTATCAGGCGGCCCAATGGAAGCGGGTAAAACTAAGCTTTCAGATCAAATCATCAAGCTAGACCTTGTTGACGCAATGATCCAAGGTGCCGATCCAACGATTTCTGATGAGCAAAGTGAGCAAGTAGAACGTTCTGCGTGTCCGACATGTGGTTCATGTTCAGGTATGTTCACAGCGAACTCAATGAACTGTCTAACAGAAGCGCTTGGTCTATCTCAGCCAGGTAACGGTTCTATGCTAGCAACCCACGCAGACCGTGAAGAGCTATTCATCAATGCTGGTAAGCGCATCGTTGACCTAACCAAGCGTTACTACGAGCAAGATGACGAATCAGCACTGCCTCGTAACATCGCAAACCGCGCAGCATTTGAAAACGCGATGGCACTGGATATCGCAATGGGCGGTTCTAGTAACACCGTTCTTCACCTATTGGCAGCAGCTCAAGAAGGTGAAGTCGACTTTGATATGGGTGATATCGACGAGATGTCTCGCCGCGTTCCACACCTATGTAAGGTTGCGCCTTCAACACCTAAATACCACATGGAAGACGTTCACCGCGCTGGTGGTGTTATGGCTATCCTAGGTGAACTAGACCGCGCAGGCCTACTGAACAACCAAACTCGCACTGTACTTGGCCTAAGCATGCAAGAGCAGCTAGCTCAATACGACATCATGCAGACAGAAGACGAAGCGGTACTTAAGTTCTTCCGCGCGGGCCCAGCAGGTATTCGTACCACCAAAGCCTTCTCACAAGATTGCCGTTGGGATCGTCTTGATGACGACCGTAAAGAAGGTTGTATCCGTACTAAAGAGAATGCATTCAGCCAAGAAGGTGGCCTAGCCGTACTTTCAGGCAACATCGCCATTGACGGTTGTATCGTTAAGACAGCAGGTGTTGATGAAGAGAACCTGAAATTCCAAGGTCCTGCTATCGTATTTGAAAGCCAAGACACAGCCGTAGACGGCATCTTAGCGGGTAAAGTAAAAGCAGGCGAAGTGGTTGTTATCCGTTACGAAGGTCCTAAAGGTGGTCCGGGCATGCAAGAAATGCTCTACCCAACTACCTACCTAAAATCTATGGGTCTAGGTAAGTCTTGTGCTCTTCTAACTGACGGACGTTTCTCTGGCGGTACATCCGGTTTGTCTATCGGTCACGCTTCTCCAGAAGCAGCAAGTGGCGGTGTGATTGGTCTAGTAAACACTGGCGATATCATCACTATCGACATCCCTAGCCGTTCAATCACACTTGATGTGCCTGAAGCCGAGCTAGAAGCGCGTCGTGTTAAGCAAGACGCACTAGGCTGGAAACCAGAAAACCGTCAGCGTGAAGTTTCATTCGCACTGAAAGCTTACGCAAGCATGGCAACCAGTGCCGACAAAGGCGCCGTGCGTGATAAGTCTAAGCTAGAGGGCTAGTCTATGAGTGATGACACGGTCAGTCCCCAAAAACAAACTGGCGCAGATTATCTGCGTCAGATCCTGAGAGCGCCAGTTTACGAAGCCGCAATTGTGACACCTCTGCAAGAGATGCCTCGCTTAAGTGCTCGCATTGGTAATCAGGTTCAGCTAAAGCGTGAAGACCGTCAGCCGGTCCACTCGTTCAAGCTACGTGGTGCCTACAACATGGTATCAAGCCTTTCAGAGCAACAGAAAGCCGCAGGTGTGATTGCAGCATCGGCAGGTAACCATGCTCAAGGTATGGCGCTGTCCGGTTCTAAGCTTGGTATTCAAACCACGATTGTGATGCCAAAAACCACACCAGACATCAAGGTTGATGCGGTACGTGGCTTTGGCGGTAACGTAGTTCTACACGGCAGCAACTTTGATGAAGCTAAAGCTGAAGCAGAACGCCTTTCCGCTGAACATGGCTACACCTTTGTGCCTCCATTCGATCACCCATTGGTGATCGCCGGACAGGGCACCATGGGTATGGAAATGCTTCAGCAAAATGGTCACATGGATTACATCTTTGTGCCTGTCGGTGGTGGTGGTTTGGCTGCGGGTGTTGCCGTGCTAGTTAAGCAATTGATGCCGGAAATAAAAGTCATCGCGGTTGAACCTGAAGATTCATCTTGCTTGAAAGCAGCACTGGATGCCGGTGAGCCAGTAGTACTGGATCAAGTCAGCATGTTTGCCGATGGCGTTGCGGTTAAGCGCATTGGTGAAGAGACATTCCGTCTGTGTCAGCAGTACATCGATGGTCACATTGCCGTGTCTAGCGATGAGATCTGCTCTGCGGTCAAAGACATCTTTGAAGACACTCGTGCGATTGCCGAGCCTTCTGGTGCGCTTGCTCTGGCTGGTTTGAAAAAGTTTGCAGAGCAGAACCAACTGCAAGGCAAACAACTGGCAACTGTACTTTCTGGTGCTAATACCAACTTCCATGGTCTGCGTTATGTCTCTGAACGTTGTGAACTAGGTGAGAAGCGAGAAGGTCTACTTGCGGTTACGATTCCAGAGCGACAAGGAGCATTCCTAGAGTTCTGTAATATTATTGGTGGTCGAGCGGTAACTGAGTTTAACTACCGCCACAACGACGAAAGCCTAGCGAATATCTTCGTTGGTGTACGCCTACAAGGTGGTCAAGAAGAACTCGAACACATCATCAATGACTTACGTGAGGGCGGCTACCCGGTTGTCGATCTCTCTGATGATGAGATGGCAAAACTGCACATTCGTTACATGATTGGTGGCAAACCATCAAAACCATTGAAAGAGCGCCTATACAGCTTCGAGTTTCCTGAATACCCAGGAGCCTTGATTAAGTTCCTTGATACCTTAGGTACCCACTGGAACATCAGCCTGTTCAACTATCGTAACCACGGTGCCGATTATGGTCGCGTATTGTGTGGCTTCGAACTTGGCGATGATGATTTAGCTCAGTTTTCAACACATTTACGAGAGCTTGGTTATCAGTGTAAAGATGAAACCGATAACCCTTCCTACAAGTTCTTCTTGTCTTAAGAATTAAACTATCAAACCCAAAAGAGCGAGTTTTTACTCGCTCTTTTTATTGATGCTGATTCAGCTTAAGCTTGAAAAGGATCTTCTTGTAAACAGATCATTAGATCGCCTTGCGATGATCCAACCAATCTTGGTGAAGTTGCTCACTCGATCCTAGGTACTTCACCATCCATTCGATCAGTTTATGGTTATCGTCTTTTCGCCAGACCAAACAACAATGACTCTGCGGGCTCGGTTCAGGCAGTATTTTTTCCACCAGCAAGCCTTGCTCGATAATTGGCGCGGCAATGTGCCTCGGCATATAACCCACCCCAACTCCATTCTTAAGACACTCTATGGCGCTATACCAGTTAGGTAACAATAGGCGTCTTTGATTTGAGTAATGGCCTGTGTGTCGCTTAGGGAGCACACTAGAGGTATCGTCCAAACATATTGCGGGATACTGGCTAACAAACTCTTCATTGAGGTTTTGCTCTCGCACACACGGGTGGCTTGGCGACATCACAAACGCCCAATCTAGGCGTCCCATATCTTTAACCTCAAAGTCGCCGCCGACCGGAATCGCCGAGGTCGCACCAATCACAATATCCGCTCTGCCCTGTGCAATCGCCTCCCAAGAGCCATTAAACACCTCCATGTTGATCTGAAGCTCTGCAAACTCAAAGGTTTGGTAGAACTCTTCAATCATCGGCTTCATTTTGTCGAGCTTAACCACGTTATCGAGCGTTAGGCGCAAGGTTTTCTTCCAGCCACGCGCTGCTCGGCGAGTCTGGGCACTGACCTCTTCCATCTGTCTCAGTAACGCACGTGCCTCTTCAATGAACAATTCACCTGCCGGTGTCAGCTCTACTTTTCTTGGTAAACGTCTGAAAAGTAGAACATCCAGTTCTTGCTCAACCTGCCTAACACCGTAGCTGATCGCCGATGGTACTTTGTGCAATTGTTCTGCCGCCGCAGTAAAACTGCCTAAGCGAGCTACCGTATCGAGCATTTCTAAAGAGGATTTAGAGAACATAAGCCTTCAAATTTTTTGATTGATAACCACATATTTTAGCGTTTTATTTTATCAGGTCTGAAAAATAGAATGTCAGCATAAATAAACAGGGGCTTTCACTTCTGTATATCAAACAATTTTTTTGATGATAAAAACATCATTACCTTTAGCTTAATGGCATCTTATGAATATTTCTAAATTTCAATTGGTCTACCTTGCAGTTCTTTCAATGCTTGGCTTTATTGCGACCGATATGTACCTTCCTGCATTTAAGGCAATGGAAGTTGATTTCGCAACCGGCCCAGAGCAGATTGCCCTGTCTTTAACGGTATTCCTTGGCGGTATGGCAATGGGTCAGCTTCTTTGGGGTCTGGCGAGTGACAAGTATGGTCACCGTAATACGCTGGCGGTTGGTCTTGTTATCTTTACTGCAGCTTCATTCGGCTTAGCATTCAGCACCGAGGTATGGCATCTACTGACACTGCGCTTCATTCAAGCGATCGGCGTATGTGCTCCTGCGGTAATCTGGCAAGCAATGGTTATCAAGCGTTACTCACAAAGCAGTAGCCAACAAATTTTTGCAACCATCATGCCTTTGGTTGCGCTATCTCCTGCATTAGCACCTCAGCTAGGTGTGTTACTGGCGGATAGCTTTGGCTGGCACAGCATCTTCATCACATTAACCTTGATGGGTGCACTGCTAGTGGCGACAACAATGGCTCAACCAAAAGAAGCGCCTGAAGTAAAACAGACATCGATTAAGACAGACATCAAGATGTTGCTTAAATCAAAGCCTTACATGGGTAATGTCTTAATGTTTGCTTCAGCATCTGCAGCGTTCTTCGCTTACCTAACGGGTATGCCAGAGATCATGGCTCAACTAGGTTATGAAGCAAAAGACATCGGTTTGAGCTTTATCCCACAAACAATCGCGTTCATGGCGGGTGGTTACTTCGGTAAGCAAGCAGTGAAGAAATATGGCGATGGCGTTGTACTAAGAAACCTTATCGGTTTGTTCAGTGTAGCGGCGATGCTTATCTTTATCGCATCACAGTGGGAACTGACGTCAATCTGGCCTCTACTTGCGCCTTTCTGTTTGATTGCTGTCGCAAACGGCGCACTTTACCCAATCGTAGTAAACCGTGCTCTATCAAGCGCTAAACAAAGCCCAGCAACAGCTGCTGGTCTACAAAACAGCCTGCAAATCAGTATCAGTGGCCTATCAAGTGCATTGGTCGCAGCAATGGCGAGCCAAGCACTAAGCGCGACGGGTATTGCCGTTGTGATCTGTTTGGGTGCGTTGTGGGTTGGCTATATTGTTTCGAACAAAGAGCTTTCTGAACACTTCGCGACACCTGACAACTCTCGAGTAGTCGCTGACGAGAAACAAGACTAGTTTCTAAGTTAACGAAAACAAAAAAGAGCGAGATTACTCGCTCTTTTTTTATATCTAAATTTTACTTCTACTTATTTTGCAGCAACTTCACCATCGACTACTTCTAACGCTGGCGCTTTATGGCGGCTATATTCATCATAGTTAACCACTCGGCTGCGGCCCATATCTTTCGCCATGTACAAAGCATTATCGGCCATCTTAACCAGAGACTCGGTATCAGACGCTGGCTTAGGATAAGTGGCGACACCTATCGAAACACCCAACTGACCTAATGACAGACCTTTATGCTCAAGGTGCATTGAACGCACCGTATCACATAAGGTTTGACCAAACTCCGTCGCTTCTTGCATTGAATAATGTGGAAGCAGTACCGCTAACTCCTCACCACCGAGTCGGCAAGCAATCTCGTCTTCGCTAACACTCTGTTTGAGCAGTGCGCTGATCTCTTTCAATACGAAGTCACCTGCATCATGACCAAAGTTGTCATTGAAGCGTTTGAAGTGATCCAAATCGAGCATCAATAGCGATAATGGCTGCTCGCTGGTGGGCGAATTCATTGAGTGCTCTTCCAGTTTTTGTTCGAAGAAACGACGGTTGAATAAGCCAGTCAGCGGATCGCTCAATGCTTGAGAACGCAGTTTCTCTTGCAAGCTGAGGTTGGCTAAAGCGAGCCCCAAGTGTTCAGAAACACTAAAAGCCAACTGTTCGATAATCGGATCAATCTTGATATCACCTTGACCAAAATAGAGGTGCATAATGCCAATGGTATTGCCGTGCGCCGTCAGCGGAATACACAAGGTTTGATTGTTGTCCATTTCATGCATGTGACCACAAGTAAGAGAATGAAAATCGTTATTCGATAGATGAGCACGCCCTTTGCGCAGCGACCAGCACTCTTCCGGAGCAAAGCTGACACTGCCTGGCCATGTTTCTCCCCAATCAAGCTGGGTAACCAACTGGTTACGTGAGGCACGCATCAGAGAGACACTGCCATTCACCTGACCAAGAATACGCGGCAAGATATCTGAAACGATCTGCTGCGCCTCAACCATGTTGCTGCACGCGGCCAGCATAGTCGCAAGGCGATGCATCAGCTCAATTTCATGGGTTCTTTGGCGAATCCGTTCATCTTGCTTCTTTTGCTCCTCTTCCACTCGCTGAACGATTTGGCGATTGCTCACGTAAGAGGTGCCAATCAAGAAGCTTAAACTCAGCACGACCATGCCCACCAGTATTCCCATTAATTGGAAGTTCATCTGTTTCAATTGATGCATTGGCGAGGAGATCACGACAACGAAATCTTGTCCGTTAACGCTCTCTTTCATTGAATAATAGATTCGGTCGATGGAGGTCACGGTACTAAAACGGACATCACTGCCAATACCTTGTTGAAGCGCTTGTTGGAATTCGGGGCGGTTAGCGTGGTTTTCCACTCTCGCCAATGCATGCTCAGATAAGTCCGTATCCCCTATCACTACCCCATCGGTATTGATCACTTGAATTCGAAGGCGAGTATTGGCTTGGGTTAACCCTCCAATGTAGTGATCAACATCCACGCCAGCCGTAAATAACTCACTGTCTTCACGAATTTCATAGATAACATCGGACATCAAAGAGACAAGATGATCGCGCTCATTCTCCACCACTAACTTTTCCAAGGTGACATAAAAGCCATAGAGACCTATTAACATTGAAAAAGACAAAATAATGATCGGCAATGTTTGCCATTTCTTTTCAACCAATATCACGATGTATTAACCCAACTTTACCGAACCGTAACCTGAATACTAACAAGCCTCCAACAAAATACAATTGGCAAATCTATTATTTCACTGTCAGTAAATTCTGACAAAAAAGCCAGCAACTGACGTTACTGGCTTTGATTGGAATCCAATTTTAAGTGCTGGAGGCGGAAAGGTTACTTCTTAGTCGGACGTTTCCAATCAGCGATCTTGCGCTCTTTAGCTCGGCTGATAACCAGCTCATTTTCCAACACATCACGCGTTACGGTAGAGCCAGCTCCAACGGTAGCACCATTACCAATCGTAACAGGCGCGATTAATTGGCTGTCTGAACCAACGAATACGTCGTCGCCAATGATGGTCTTAAACTTATTCGCACCATCATAATTACAAGTAATTGCACCCGCCCCTACGTTTACACGCTGACCAATTTCAGCATCGCCCAAGTACGTTAGGTGATTCGCTTTAGAACCTTCACCAAGGCGAGTGTTCTTCACTTCAACAAAGTTACCAACGTGCGAATCGTTACGCATGTCTGCACCAGGGCGTAGGCGAGTAAATGGACCAACCGTACAGTCTTCACCAACAGTCGCTCCTTCGATTACGCTGTATGGACGAATAACTGTGTTGTCATCGATCTCACAGTCTTTCAGCACGCAGCCAGTGCCGATAACCACGTTATCGCCAATGCTTACGCTGCCTTCGATGATAACGTTAGTATCAATCTCAACGTCCATACCACACTGCAGTTCACCACGCAGATCAAAGCGGCTTGGGTCGCGTAGCATTACGCCTTGCTTCAATAGTTTGTCTGCTTGCTCAGCTTGGTAAGCGCGCTCTAGACGAGCCAGTTGAGAGCGGTCGTTTACGCCTTCCACTTCAATCGGGCTTACTGGGTGTACCGCTTCAACTGCACGACCTTCGTCGTGAGCCGCAGCGATAACGTCAGTCAGGTAATATTCACCCTGTGCGTTGTCGTTGCTTAGACCTGACAACCAGCGCTTCAGATCGCCACCAGTCGCCACCATAACGCCGGTATTGATCTCTTTGATAAGCTTCTGCTCATCCGTTGCATCTTTCTGTTCAACGATAGCCACAACAGGGCCATTACGACGAATAATACGTCCGTAGCCCATCGGGTTGTCTAACACGACAGTAAGTAGCGCGATGCCACCGTTTGGTTGAGCGTCTAATAGGTTTTCAATGGTTTCAGGTGAGATTAGTGGAACATCACCGTAGAGCACCAATACTTTTTCATCATCAGCGAAATGTGCAGATGCTTGATCCACAGCGTGACCTGTGCCGAGCTGTTCAGCTTGCAGTGCCCAGTTTACAGATTCTTCAGCTAAGGTAGCCTTCATCTGATCACCACCGTGGCCGTAAACCAGGTTGATGTTTTGAGCGCCTAGACCATTACATGTATCGATAACATGCTTCACCATTGGCTTACCCGCAAGTGTGTGCAGAACCTTTGGTGTGTTTGAATACATGCGAGTGCCTTTGCCCGCCGCGAGAATTACCGCGCTAAACTTCATTGTAAACCTATCCAACGTTATTTTTATTAAGCCGATATTGTAACCGTTTTTGGGCAAAAAATTAAATCGCAATAACCAGTAGTGATACGTAAAAGAAGCATTTTTGAGAATCTAAAAATGCAAAAAGGCGACCCTTAGGTCGCCTTTATCTCAGAGTCTGTAATCTTAAAAAGATTAACGACGCTGTTTTGTCAGTTCGATAACTCGTAACTGAGCAATGGCTTTAGCCAGTTCACCGGCCGCTTGTGCGAAGTCTATGTCGCCATGCTGATTTTGGATATTCTCCACAGCCTTGCGCTTAGCTTCTTCCGCCTTTGCTGCGTCTAGCTCTTCACCACGGATAGCTGTATCAGCCAGTACAGTTGCTGTACCAGGCTGAACTTCTACCATACCACCAGAAACATAAATGATTTCTTCGTGGCCGTGCTGCTTAACAATACGCACCATGCCAGGCTTGATAGCGGTCAGCAGTGGACAGTGACCATGGAAAATACCAAGTTCACCCTCACTACCGGTCACCTGAAACGTCTCAACAAGACCAGAGAAAAGCTTTTTCTCTGCACTCACTACGTCTAGATGAAAGGTTATTGCTGCCATATCGCCTCCTAGTTAGCCTTATAGCTTCTTAGCATTCTCAATAGCATCGTCGATAGTACCGCAGTACATGAACGCTTGCTCTGGAATGTCATCGTATTCACCAGATAGTAGACCTTGGAAGCCACGTAGAGTCTCTTTAAGAGGTACGTAAATGCCTGGGTCACCTGTAAATACTTCCGCTACGTGGTAAGGCTGAGTAAGGAACTTCTCAATCTTACGAGCACGAGATACTACTTGCTTATCTTCTTCAGATAGCTCGTCCATACCTAGGATAGCAATGATATCTTTCAGCTCTTTATAGCGCTGAAGTGTAGACTGAACACCACGAGCTGTGTCGTAGTGCTCTTGTCCAACAACCAATGGATCCAGTTGGCGAGAAGTAGAATCTAGCGGGTCGATCGCTGGGTATAGACCCATTGCTGCGATGTTACGGTTAAGTACAACCGTTGCATCCAAGTGCGCGAACGTTGTTGCTGGAGACGGGTCAGTCAAGTCATCCGCTGGTACGTATACCGCCTGTACAGACGTGATAGAACCCGCTTTCGTTGACGTGATACGCTCTTGTAGAACACCCATTTCTTCAGCAAGTGTAGGTTGGTAACCTACCGCAGAAGGCATACGACCTAGAAGTGCTGATACCTCAGTACCTGCAAGCGTGTAACGGTAAATGTTATCAATGAACAGTAGTACGTCACGACCTTCGTCACGGAAGCGTTCTGCCATTGTTAGACCAGTCAGTGCAACACGTAGACGGTTACCTGGTGGCTCGTTCATCTGACCGTAAACCATTGCTACTTTTGATTCTTCAGGTTTTTCGATGTTTACAACACCCGCTTCCTGCATCTCAAAGTAGAAATCGTTACCTTCACGAGTACGCTCACCAACACCTGCAAATACAGATAGACCCGAGTGTTGAAGTGCGATGTTGTTGATAAGTTCCATCATGTTGACGGTCTTACCTACACCAGCACCACCGAATAGACCGATTTTACCACCCTTAGCGAATGGACAAACCAAGTCAATAACTTTAACACCCGTCTCTAGAAGAGCTGTCTCGTTAGACTGTTCTTCGTAGCTTGGCGCTTGACGGTGAATTGCGTAGTGCTGTTCAGCACCGATTTCACCACACTCATCAATCGCGTCACCAAGAACGTTCATGATACGACCTAAGGTCTTAGTACCCACTGGTACTGAGATTGGAGCGCCAGTATTTTCAACTGTCAAACCACGACGTAAACCATCAGAGCTACCCATTACGATTGCGCGAACTACGCCACCGCCAAGTTGTTGCTGAACTTCAAGAACTAGACGTTCTTGTACTTCATTAACATTCAGAGCATCGTATACACGAGGTACTTCGCCCTGTGGGAACTCTACGTCGACTACCGCACCGATGATCTGTACGATCTTACCTGTAGCCATCGTTAATCCTCTAACTAATTAGTTTTACCTAAGCTTTAAACCGAATAAGCGATTAAACCGCTGCCGCGCCTGAAACGATTTCAGAAAGTTCTTGTGTAATAGCCGCTTGACGCGCCTTGTTGTACACAAGTTCTAAATCTTCGATTAGGTCACTAGCGTTATCTGTTGCAGCTTTCATTGCAATCATTCGAGCCGCTTGCTCACTAGCAAGGTTCTCAACTACACCTTGGTACACTTGAGATTCGACGTAACGAACCAATAGTGCATCTAGTAGTAGTTTTGGCTCAGGCTCATAAATGTAGTCCCAAGCATGATCACGCTGCATGTCTTCGCTATCCGATTTAGGCAAAGGAAGTAATTGATCGATCGTTGGTTCTTGTACCATAGTGTTTTCAAACTTGTTGAACACTACGTACAGGCGATCCAATTCACCTTCATCATATTTCTTCAGCATTACGCTTACAGAGCCGATTAAGTCTTCAAGGCTTGGGCTATCGCCTAGGCCAGAAACTTGAGCTGCTACTTTCGCGCCGCTGTTGTTGAAAAATGCTGTTGCTTTTGAACCTACAATTGCAAGCTCAACATCAGCACCTTTACCAGACCACTCTTGCATGTCATTCATGGCTTTCTTAAACAAGTTAATGTTCAAACCACCACAAAGACCACGGTCTGTAGAAACGATGATGTAACCAACACGTTTGGCTTCACGCTCCTCAAGATAAGGATGCTTATACTCAAGGCTGCCGTTAGCCAAATGACCGATCACTTTACGCATTGTTTCTGCATATGGACGAGTAGCTTCCATAGCGTCTTGAGAACGACGCATTTTTGAAGCTGCTACCATTTCCATTGCTTTCGTAATCTTCTGTGTGCTTTTAACACTACCGATTTTATTACGTATCTCTTTTGCGCCGGCCATCGTTACTCTCCGTTAATGGTATGAGGTGACCCTAAGGTCACCCACCAATTACCAGGTCTGGGTTGCTTTGAAATCGTCAACAAGCTTCTTCAGCTCAGCTTCGATATCATTGTTGTAAGCACCCGTTGTGTCGATCTGTGTCGCTAGATCTGCATATTGACTACGAGCAAACGACAGTAAAGCTGCTTCAAAATCTAGAACTTTAGAAAGCTCTACATCTTGAAGGTATCCACGCTCTGCAGCGAAGACGACAACAGATTGGTCAAATACAGACATAGGAGCGTATTGTTTCTGCTTCATCAGTTCTGTTACTTTTTGACCATGGTCTAGCTGCTTCTTAGTCGCGTCATCAAGATCCGATGAGAACTGTGCAAATGCTGCAAGTTCACGGTATTGAGCTAGAGCAGTACGGATACCGCCAGATAGCTTCTTGATGATTTTAGTCTGCGCTGCACCACCTACACGAGATACTGAAATACCAGGGTCAACCGCTGGACGTACGCCCGCGTTGAATAGCTCAGTTTGTAGGAAGATCTGACCATCGGTAATCGAGATTACGTTCGTCGGTACGAATGCAGATACGTCACCAGCTTGCGTTTCGATGATAGGAAGAGCAGTTAAAGAACCCGTCTTGCCTTTCACTTCGCCTTTAGTGAATTCTTCTACGTAGTGTTCGCTTACACGAGCAGCACGCTCTAGTAGACGAGAGTGAAGGTAGAAAACATCACCAGGGAACGCTTCACGACCTGGTGGACGCTTAAGCAGTAGTGAGATCTGACGGTAAGCGACAGCTTGCTTAGATAGATCATCATAAACAATCAGTGCATCTTCACCGCGATCACGGAAGTATTCACCCATCGCACAACCAGCATACGGTGCAAGGTATTGCAGCGCTGCAGATTCAGAAGCCGATGCAACAACAACAACAGTGTTTGCTAGTGCGCCGTGCTCTTCTAGTTTGCGAACTACGTTAGCGATAGTCGACGCTTTTTGGCCGATTGCAACGTAGATAGAGAAAATACCAGAATTTTTTTGGTTAATAATCGCATCGATCGCCATCGCTGTTTTACCAGTCTGACGGTCACCGATAATAAGTTCACGCTGACCACGACCGATAGGGATCATTGAGTCAACTGACTTGTAACCAGTTTGAACAGGTTGATCTACCGATTTACGGTCGATTACACCTGGTGCGATAATTTCTACAGGCGAAGTCAATTTCGCATCAATAGGACCTTTACCATCAATTGGCTCACCTAGCGTGTTTACCACACGACCAAGCATTTCAGGACCTACTGGTACTTCGAGAATACGACCCGTACCTGTAACTTTCATGCCTTCCTGTAGGTCAGCATATGGGCCCATTACAACAGCACCAACCGAATCACGGTTCAAGTTAAGTGCTAGCGCGTAACGGCCACCCGGTAGTTCAATCATTTCACCTTGCATCACGTCCGCTAGGCCGTGAATGCTAAGGATGCCATCGCTTACCGAAACGATAGTACCTTCATTGCGAGCTTCACTAACAACGTCGAAAGATTCAATACGTTGTTTAATTAGATCGCTAATTTCAGTGGAATTAAGTTGCATGCTCCAATCCCCATTAAGACTGCAATGCATCGCTCAGGCGGTCTAAACGACTGCGCGCTGAGTTATCGATGACTAGGTCTCCGGCTCGAATAATAACTCCACTAAGTAGAGTCTCATCTATACTGCAATTCAGCTGAACTTTGCGCGCTAAGCGCTGTTCCAATTTGCTGCTGATCTCTGCGCGTTGTTCTTTAGAAAGTTCAACCGCTGAAGTGACTTCAACGTCGATCTCTTTCTCGTGCTCTTGTTTGAGCAATAAGAACTCTTTGCAAACATCAGGAAAAGCCATTAAGCGGCCATTCTCTGCCATTACTTTTATCAAGTTCTGGCCGAATTCATCAAATTGTTCGCCACAAATTACAATGAATACTTCAGCTAATTTTTCAGCAGTTTGAGAGCTGCTTAAGAAATTGTGAACATCATCATTTTGTGCCACTTCGGCAGCAAAAGTAAGCATCTGACCCCATTGGTCTAGCTCACCTTTCTCTACCGCAAAGTCAAACGCTGCTTTAGCATAGGGGCGTGCGATTGTAGTCAAATCAGACATATACAGCCCCTTGCTTTAAAGTTTTGCAGTAATGTTGTTAAGAAGATCATCGTGTACATCTTTATCGATTGTACGCTCAAGGATTTTCTCAGCACCAGCAATTGCCAGAGTTGCGACTTGTTTGCGCAGGTCATCACGGGCACGTGTGCGCTCAGCTTCAATTTCGGCTTCCGCTTGCGCTAAGATTTTCTGGCGTTCTGCCTGAGCCTCTTCGCGAGCTTCATCAATAATTTGAGCCTTGCGTTTATTTGCCTGTTCAATAACCTCAGTTGCGGTGCGCTTCGCTTCTTTCAATTGGTCAGAAGCGTTGGCTTGTGCTAGATCCAAGTTTTTAGCAGCGCGTTCAGCGGCTACTAGACCGTCAGCAATTTTTTTCTGACGCTCTTCAATTGCTTGCATGATTGGTGGCCATACATATTTCATGCAGAACCAAACAAACATAGAAAAAGCAATTGCTTGACCTAACAGAGTTGCGTTCATATTCACAACAGCTACCCCTCGTTAAGAATCAACTACAAAAATTTAATTAACTAATTAACAGTTAATTAGCCTGCTAGTTGACCAACAAATGGGTTAGCAAACGTGAATAGTAGTGCGATTACGATACCGATCATTGGAACAGCATCCAGTAGACCAGCGATGATGAACATCTTAACTTGTAGCATTGGAGCCATTTCAGGTTGACGCGCAGCGCCTTCTAGGAATTTACCACCAAGAATAGCAAAACCAATTGCAGTACCTACGGCACAAAGACCAACAATAATAGCAACAGCGATTGCTGAAAAACTTAGTACAGTTTCCATTTACGTTCTCCGATTAACATTAATAGTTAGAATAAAACTTAAAAATTTTTAGTGATCGCCATCTTCATGGGCCATTGATAAATAAACAATTGTTAACATCATGAAAACAAATGCTTGAATCAAAATAACCAAGATATGGAAGATAGCCCAAGGTAGAGAGCCTACCCATTGTAAATACCACGGTAGCATTGCCGCACAAAGAATGAATACAACCTCACCTGCGAACATGTTACCGAATAGACGCATACCAAGTGATAGAGGCTTCGCGAGTAGCGATACCACTTCAATCAGTAGGTTAAACGGGATCATGATTGGGTGATTAAATGGATGTAAAGCAAGTTCTTTGGCGAATCCACCTAAGCCTTTTACTTTGATGCTGTAGTAGATCATCAGAGCAAAAACACCTAAGGCCATTGACATGGTTATATTAACATCAGCTGAAGGAACCACTTTCAAATAAGGGATACCTAGCCAATGCTCCGCAGGATATGGTAAGAAATCGATAGGCACTAAGTCCATCAAGTTCATTAAAATAATCCAGCAGAATATAGTCAGTGCTAATGGAGCAATCAGAGGGTTGCGGCCATGGAAAGTGTCTTTAACGTTGCCATCAACGAATTCAACTACCATTTCAACAAAACACTGAAGCTTACCAGGTACACCTACTGTTGCTTTCTTAGCGACTGAGCGAAAAACCCAAAGGAATAACATCCCTGTCAACACCGAAAAAAACAGACTGTCTATATGTACGTTCCAGAAACTTGTCTCCTCTACAAGACCAAACTTAGCTAAAGAAAGGTTTTGTAAGTGGTGCTCAATGTATCCGGATGCTGTTGGCGCAGCCATAACTCATCCTATTTTTTATTGTTAATGAAAAGCACTGGCGCAAAGATATTAATACCTAGAACCAGTAAATAGGTCAGTTTGAGGGGAATTAATTCCACCTGCATATACATGTAGACAATAGAGAATAGTAGAACTGTGATAAGGATCTTTAGTGCTTCACCTGCATAGAACGACGCCGCAACTAACTTAGTTGCGCGAGCTCCACAAAATAGGAAAGCACACACACAAAAAACCACATTCGCGATGACAAAAATACCGCCACCAACCAATGCAGCAAAACCCCAATCAGGATTAACAGCTAAACCTAACCCTATCGCCACTAATATAACCGCGCTAAGCTCGATCAATAACATTTGCTTTGCAAGCACTCGTCCTGGTCTTGCTAACGCCGCTACCATGTATTCGTTCCTCTTTAAGCCCACTTTACCACTCGCTTAAAAGCGTGCTGAGAAATTGGCGAAAATTATACGTTCAGCCAAATTGATTGCAATAAGAATGCAGCAATCATTTACATTTCTGTATACAAACCGACAACTTTTGTAAGAAATTACTTGTTTATTACATAATTGACCTAAATCAATTATCTCATTTAGTACTCTAGTTTAGCAATAAGTTGCTCTAATTTGTGAGGCTCATCAAGAGTAATTGTCACTTTTGACTTACCGCTAACAGAACGAGTAACTGAAACGTTTGCTTGCAATTTTTCCGTGAGTCTTCGTGAAAGTTCGATGGCCTCAGTGTCTTCGGGCTTCGATTCCGCTTCAACGTCTGGTTTTAAGCACTTTTTGACAAGTTGCTCAGTTTGACGCACGGTCATTTTTTTGGTTGCTGCAGTATTCGCTGCCTCAACCTGGGTAACACCTTCAAGCGCAAGCAGTGCTCTAGCATGCCCCATTTCTAGTTGTTTACTGGAAACTAAACCTTTTACTTCATTTTCGAGCTGATTTAGACGTAATAAGTTACTCACCGTAGCTCTCGATTTACCGATTACATCAGCGACTTGTTGGTGTGTCAGCTCAAATTCGTTCTGTAGTCGCTCTAGCGCTTGTGCTTCTTCGATAACATTCAGATCTTCACGCTGAATATTCTCAATCAACGCCATCGCGATAGCGGCTTTGTCTTCGACTCTCTTGACCAAACATGGCACTTGTTTAAGGCCAGCTTGACGAGCCGCTCTCCAACGACGTTCACCAGCAATAATCTCGAACTGGTCGTGCGCCAATGGGCGAACTACGATCGGTTGGATAATGCCTTGAGATTGAATTGATGCTGCCAGCTCTTCTAGCGCTTCAGGCGCAATATCCTTACGCGGTTGATATACACCAGGCTTCAAGCAACCAACAGCCAGTTCAATAAGCTCACCATCAGCCGACAACGCCTGACTATGAGAAGCAACTTGCTGTTTTTCACGAGCCAATGAGCTAGTTGCAAGCAATGCATCTAGCCCTTTTCCTAAACCACGCTTAGACATTGAGCGAATTCCTTTGGTTGGACCTATACTGGGACTTCTTCACGACGCAACATTTCGCCAGCAAGAGCAAGGTAAGCCTTAGCTCCTGCGGAATATTTGTCGTAGTACATTGCTGGCTTGCCGTGACTCGGGGCTTCTGCCAGACGCACATTTCTAGGGATCACAGTTCGGTAGACTTTGCTACCAAAGTGTTTTTTGAGTTGATCAGATACTTCGTTCGATAAGCGGTTGCGAGGATCGTACATAGTACGCAGAAGACCTTCGATCTTCAGGTTCTCGTTTACAACAGCCGCTAGCTTACTGATGGTATCCATCAATGCAGTCAAACCTTCCAAAGCAAAATATTCACATTGCATAGGAACCAATACGGAGTCGGCCGCAGCCATCGCGTTGATTGTAAGAAGGTTTAATGAGGGCGGGCAATCAATAAAGATGAAATCATAGTTATTGCGAATGGGTTCGAGTGCATTTTTTAAACGAACTTCACGAGCAAACACTTCCATCAGCTTGATTTCTGCCGCAGTAACATCACCGTTCGCGGCGATGAGGTCATAATTGCCAGATGTACTCCGGCAAACCACCTCATCAAATGGGGTGTCTTCAACCAACAAATCGTAAGCTGTTGCTTCAACTTGATACTTGTCGACACCGCTCGCCATAGTGGCATTACCTTGAGGATCGAGGTCAACAACCAATATCTTGCGTTTTGTTGCCGCCATTGATGCTGCTAAATTAATGCAAGTTGTTGTTTTTCCTACGCCACCCTTCTGGTTGGCAATTGCTACGATTCTACCCACTATGGCCTCGCTGATTATCCCTGACGCGATAAAGTAACTAGATGACGCTCTCCATCAAGCTCTGGCACTTGCAAAGCTTTAATGTCTGTCACTGAACACCATTCAGGTAACAGGTCGATTTCGTCTCTAGGATGTTGTCCCTTAAGAGCCAAAAATACACCGGATTGCTCTTTAGGTAAATGGTGACACCACTCTACCATGTCTGTCATTGACGCAAATGCACGACTGAGCACTGCATCAAACTTTTCTTCTGGTTGAAATTCTTCAACGCGACTTTGAACCGGTACCACGTTGTCGATACCCAGCTCATGAATCACCTGTTTGATAAAACGAATACGCTTACCTAGGCTGTCTAGCAAGTAAAACTCGCAGTCTGGATTCATGATTGAGAGCGGAATCCCAGGAAGACCAGGTCCCGTACCCACATCGATAAAGCGCTTACCTTGTAAGTGAGTGCTAACAATGATGCTATCTAAGATATGTTTCACCATCATTTCTTGTGGGTCACGAACTGATGTTAGGTTATAAGCTTTGTTCCACTTGTTCAGTAACTCAACGTAGCCAACCAACTGGCCACGTTGTTTTTCAGATACTTCAAGTTCAGTCTGGCCAATAAGGTGATCCAGTTTTTCGCGTAATGCGCTCATTATGCTTCCTCACCTTTTTTCAACAGGCCGTGTTTTTTCAAGTAAACCAACAGAATTGAGATTGCTGCAGGTGTGATACCTGAAATTCGCGAAGCAATACCAATTGAGTCAGGCTTAGCTGTCGTTAGTTTAAGAACCACTTCGTTAGAAAGTCCTTTTACCTTGCTGTAATCGATATCAGCAGGCAGTTTGGTGTTTTCATGACGCAGTGATTTTTCAATTTCGTCTTGTTGACGCTGAATGTAACCATCGTACTTCACTTGGATCTCAACTTGCTCAGACGCTTGTTGATCTTCCAGTGCAGGACCAAAACGATCCAATGCGGTTAACTGTGAATAAGTCATTTCAGGGCGACGAAGAAGATCTTCACCGCTCGCTTCACGAGACATTGGTGTTTTCAGAATTTGGTTCAGTTGATCAATATCTTCAGATTTTGGATTAATCCAAGTCTCTTTCAGACGTTGACGCTCCTTCTCCATGTTTTCCATTTTCTCGTTGAAACGAGCCCAACGAGCGTCATCAACAAGGCCAAGTTCACGCGACTTTTCAGTCAAGCGGATATCGGCGTTGTCTTCACGAAGCAGCAGACGGTATTCCGCGCGAGACGTAAACATGCGGTAAGGTTCTTTGGTACCCATGGTAGATAGGTCGTCGATAAGCACGCCCATGTAAGCTTGGTCACGACGTGGACTCCAGCCTTCTTTGCCTTGAGTAAACAAACTTGCATTCAGACCGGCCATCAAGCCTTGTGCAGCCGCTTCTTCATAGCCAGTGGTACCGTTGATTTGACCCGCAAAGAATAGACCTTTGATAAACTTAGTTTCGTAAGTCAGCTTAAGGTCGCGAGGATCAAAGAAATCGTACTCAATCGCATAGCCAGGGCGAACGATATGAGCATTTTCAAAGCCCTTCATCGAACGAACAATTTGAACCTGTACATCAAACGGCAGACTGGTAGAGATACCATTCGGGTATAGCTCGTGAGTCGTTAGACCTTCTGGCTCAATAAAAATTTGGTGACTGTTCTTGTCAGCAAAACGCATTACTTTGTCTTCAATCGAAGGGCAGTAACGAGGGCCAATGCCTTCAATCACACCCGCGTACATAGGGCTGCGATCAAGGTTGGCACGAATTACGTCATGCGTATTTTCATTGGTATGCGTGATGTAACATGGAATTTGACGAGGTTGTTGAGCTCGGCTGCCCATGAACGAGAAAACAGGCGTCGGGTTATCACCGTGCTGAACCTCAAGCTCAGAAAAATCAACGCTACGCGCATCGATACGAGGAGGAGTACCTGTTTTCAGGCGATCAACTCGGAATGGAAGATCACGAAGACGGTCAGCCAGTGCGATCGATGGTGGATCACCAGCACGGCCACCTGAAGAACTTTCCATACCAATATGGATCTTGCCGCCTAGGAATGTGCCCACAGTCAGAACCACAGCGCTTGCGCGGAACTTAAGGCCCATCTGCGTTACCACACCTACCACTTGATCCTGTTCAACGATCAAGTCATCAACCGACTGTTGGAACAAAGTCAGGTTTGACGTGTTTTCAAGAACGTTACGAACAAAGGCTTTGTACAGTGCGCGGTCAGCTTGTGCACGAGTAGCACGAACCGCAGGGCCTTTTGATGCGTTCAATGTTCTGAACTGAATACCTGCATGATCAATAGCTTGCGCCATTAATCCACCCATTGCATCGACCTCTTTTACCAAGTGGCCCTTACCGATCCCGCCAATGGCTGGGTTACAAGACATTTGTCCTAGTGTATCGATATTATGAGTAAGTAATAACGTACTTTGACCAGTACGTGCAGATGCGAGTGCGGCTTCCGTTCCTGCATGGCCACCACCAACAACGATGACGTCAAATTTTTCGTGATAAAGCATGAACCGACCTCAGGTATTCAAACGTTTTCTAGATTGATAAAAAGGAGCGATATTCTACCTGTTTTCATAGCCTGAGAAAACGTTTTTGGGATTTTTCGAAAAAGCTGTTTTTAATTAATATAGATAAGATCTTTAAGGAGATCTTTTATTAGATCTATTATTAGGATCGAGGGTATCTGTGGATAAGTCGGAAATGATCAACGAGATCATGGATCTTTTTTGGATCAAATGATGTGATCTAACTTTGATCAGGATGAGGATTAGCTGGGATCAAAATGGCTACTTATTCACAGGAGGAAATTAGCCTAAAACTTGTTATTTGGATAACTATAGGTTAATCACCGTATATGTATGATCTTATCCACAGCAGAAATTGAAAATAGATCGCTAATTTTCGATGTTTTTGAAAAAAAGTTATTCACAGTCACGATGTTCAGAGACAAAAAAAGCGGCATAAGCCGCTTTTTGAGAGAGGAGAGAGGAGAGAGGAGAGAGGTTAAAACTGGTCGCTATGATCGTTGAACCAAGCTTCTGCTGCGTCTTCTGGTACCGGAGTTTCCAATACATCGATGGTAAAACAGTCAGAAATAGGCTGAGCACCGAGCTCTTTCATCTGGCTGTGGACTGATTTTCCCGCCAAACAGAAGGTATCGTAACTCGAATCACCAAGCGCCACGACAGCAAAGCGAACCGGGCTTAAATCTGGAGATTGCTGGGTCAATGCGTCGATAAACGGCTTAATATTATCTGGAAATTCACCCGCACCATGAGTTGAAGTCACCAGCAACCAAAAGCCTTGTTGGGGAATATCATCGAATTCAGGCTGATTATGAAGGGTGATCTCGTGGCCTTGCTCTTCAAGAAGATCATTAAGGTGATCGCCAACGTACTCTGCACCACCTAAGGTGCTGCCTGTAATAATGTGGATCATTAAGCTGTCCTTACTAAAGAAAAAGGCCAGCATGAGCCGGCCTTTAAAGGTTATTTACCAATACAGAAAGAGGTGAAGATACGGCCGAGTAGGTCATCGGAACTGAATTCACCAGTAATCTCGTTAAGGTGTTGCTGCGTTATACGCAGTTCTTCTGCCAAGATTTCCCCTGCCATATAGCCTTCGAGCTGTTGCTGGCCAATATCTAGATGCTCAGATGCGCGTTCTAGGGCATCTAAGTGGCGACGACGTGCCATGAAGCCACCTTCATTGCCACCAGCAAAGCCCATGCAATCTTTTAAGTGATTACGTAGTGCATCAACGCCTTGTCCCGTCTTTGCTGATAGTCGAATCAGAGTTGGATCATTAACATGGCAAATCCCGAGATCTTCACCGGTTTGATCGGCTTTGTTACGAATCACGGTCATTCCGATGTTATTCGGCAGACGATCAACGAAATCTGGCCAGATATCTTTCGGGTCGGTTGCATCGGTAGTGGTGCCATCGACCATAAATAAAACGCGATCGGCTTGAGCAATTTCTTCCCAAGCGCGTTCAATACCGATTTTTTCGACTTCATCCGAGGCTTCACGCAGGCCTGCGGTATCAATAATGTGCAGTGGCATACCATCAATATGGATATGTTCACGAAGTACATCACGGGTTGTACCTGCAATATCAGTCACAATCGCGGAGTCTTTACCCGATAATGCATTCAGTAAGCTCGACTTACCGGCATTAGGACGACCTGCAATCACCACCTTCATACCTTCACGCATGATGGCACCTTGATTGGCTTCTTGGCGAACCGCTTCGAGGTTGTCGATGATAGCTTGTAAGTCAGCACTTACTTTACCGTCAGCAAGGAAATCAATCTCTTCTTCTGGGAAGTCGATAGCGGCTTCAACATAGATGCGTAAGTGAATCAGAGAATCCACCAGCGTATTAATGCGTTTCGAGAACTCACCTTGCAACGATTGCAGAGCTGATTTCGCCGCTTCTTCTGAACTGGCATCAATGAGGTCAGCAATCGCTTCTGCTTGGGTTAAATCCATCTTGTCGTTCAAGAAGGCACGCTCCGAGAACTCACCAGGGCGTGCTGCGCGTAGCCCTGGAATCGCGAGGATGCGCTTGATGAGCATATCCATTACCACAGGGCCACCGTGGCCTTGTAGCTCTAATACGTCTTCACCGGTAAACGAGTGCGGGTTAGGAAAGTAAAGCGCGATGCCTTGGTCTAGCTCTAAACCATCGTGAGATTTAAAAGGGGTGTACTCAGCGTAACGTGGTTTCAGTACTTTGCCGGTAACTTCAAGCGCAACTTGGGCTGCTTGTGGGCCTGAAACGCGAATAATACCGACGCCGCCACGGCCGGGTGCAGTCGCTTGAGCAACAATCGTATCTGTAGTCATAGTTGTGCCTGCTAGCATGTGAAAGCCAAAAAGGGGCGCTCACGATTAATCAATTAGCTGAATTGTAATCAGCTAAAAACAAAAAGGCGACCTTTTGGTCGCCTTTCTTTGTCTCTTTCTATTATCGAACTTACTTAGAATGTAAGCCTTTCTTTTCCAGCGCGCGGTAGATAAGCGTTTGCTGAATCAGAGTTACGATGTTCGATACTAGCCAGTATAGAACCAGACCTGAAGGGAAGAACAGGAAGAAGAATGTGAACATAACCGGCATAAAGGTCATGATCTTCTGCTGCATTGGATCCGTTACAGTTGTCGGGCTCATCTTCTGGATTAGGAACATTGAAGCACCCATCAGAAGTGGCAAGATGTAGTATGGGTCTTGTGCTGAAAGGTCAGTAATCCAACCGAAGAACGGTGAGTGACGCAGTTCAACAGACTCCATTAGTGCCCAGTATAGCGAAATGAAGATAGGCATTTGCAGAAGGATAGGTAAACAGCCACCTAGTGGGTTTACTTTCTCTTTCTTGTAAAGCTCCATCATTTCTTGGCTCATGCGTTGACGGTCGTCGCCGATACGCTCACGCATTGCAGTCAGCTTAGGCTGAAGCATACGCATTTTCGCCATAGACGTGTACTGAGCTTTCGTTAGTGGGTACATAGCACCACGAACGATGAAAGTTAGACAGATGATTGCCAGACCCCAGTTCACAACGATGCCTTGAATGAACGAAAGCAGAGTATGAAGTGGTTTAGCAATGAACCATAACCAACCGTAGTCAACTACTAGGTCTAGGTTAGGTGCAACAGCAGCCATTTGGTCTTGAAGTTTAGGACCAACCCAAAGCGTTGCTTTGAAGTTTGCTTCGTCGCCAGTAGCGATGGTTTTGTTCGGCATGCGAACACCGATGTCGCCAAGGTTACCAATTACACGAGTGTAAAGGTTGCTGCCTGCTTCGTCGCGTGGGATCCATGCACTTGCAAAGTAGTGCTGAATCATCGCTGCCCAACCTTGACCGTTTGCTAGGTTAAGAGACAGGTTGCGATCTTGCATGTCGTCGAAGCTGTATTTTTTGTAACGCGTATCTTCCGTAGAGTAAGCACCACCACGGTAAGTTGGCATTGTTAGGCTACCGCCGTCATCCATTACGTTCTGACGCAGGTGAGCGTACATGCCGAATGTCGCGTTGTTACCAGAGTTGTTGACTACATCGTATTCAACATCCATTGCGTAGCTGCCACGCTTAAGGATGAATGTTTTCGTGTAATCAAGGCCGTTCGCTTGGTAAGTCATCGGGATGCGTAGTTCATCCTGACCATCAGCAAGCGTGAAGCTGTCTGCTGAAACTGTGTAGCTTGGGCGGTTTGTGCTGCTTAAATCGATACCTTGAGGACCCACTAGACCGCTTTGTGCGATAAATTGGTGACCTGGTTCGTTTTTAAGAAGAACAAACGTATCTTCAGAATCGAACTCAGCAGAGTAATCGTTTAGGTTTGCTTTAACGACATCACCACCAACCGTATCAATTGACAGAGTCAGTACATCAGTTGTTACTGTGATAGTTTTAGCAGAAGAAGCAACTTGACCAGGAGCCGGGTCTAGATCATCTGCATAAGATGGCGCTGGTAGGGTGCTGCCAGATTGTGCCTGCTCAACCGCTTGTGGTGCTGGATTCTGAGCTACGTTCCATTGTTGGAACAGTAGGAAAGAAACCAAAGCCAATGCGATTAACAGGATATTACGTTGAGAATCCATCGTTATTTATCTCTGTCTTGTTTTTGGACTGGTGGAACGGGGTCAAAGCCCCCTTCGTTCAAAGGATGGCATTTTAATAGACGTTTGCCTGATAACCAACACCCTTTTACAAAACCGTGAGCTTTCAACGCTTCTATCGCATATAAAGAGCAGGTTGGAGTAAATCGGCAGCGTGGGCCGATGAGTGGACTAATAAACCATCTATAAAAATAGATGGGTATTAGCGCTATCCACGCGAAGGGCGAGACAGGCGAAGCCATAATTTGTCGAGTAGCTTGAACATTTCTTCATTGCTTAAATCTTGCGCGCTCTTCTTAGCGATTACAACAAAATCTTTGTTAGGAAGTTTGTGTTGAGTGTTACGAAAGCTTTCACGAGTAAGACGCTTGAATCGGTTACGACCCACGGCGGTTTTAATCTGCTTTTTCGGAACGGCTAATCCAAGACGAGGATTTGAAAGAGAGTTATTTCGGGCAATGATGGTGAAATGAGGGGAGCCAGCTCGATGAGCTTGCTTGAAGACATTTTGATAATGTTCGGGAGTTAACAAGCGTAACTCCCGACCGAAGGCTAGCTTATTCAAAATAATCAAAGATTACTTAGAAAGACGCTTACGGCCTTTTGCACGACGTGCATTGATTGTTGCGCGACCGTTCTTAGTAGCCATGCGAGCACGGAAACCGTGAGTACGCTTACGCTTTAGAACTGTAGGTTGAAAAGTGCGTTTCATTGTAATTACCTTACTGATCAGTAGTTTTAGGTTTTTGTTAAACCCGGCGTGGGCATTTTTTCTCTTCTTTATATTAAGAAAGGAAAACCGACGCCTCTCAACAAAGAGGCGGAATTGTAATCACTGTCACAAAAAGTGTCAATGATTGGGTTAACTAAAATTCCGGTCGGGGGATTATACGTAGAATAACTAAAATCACAAGGATCCTTAGTCGATCCCAACCTTATTTAAGAATTTTTTTAATTTAGGATCCTGTGGATTACCAAAAATATCCTGTGGAGATCCCTGCTCGATAATATGACCGTCAGCCATGAAGATCACTCGGTCTGCGACCTCTCTCGCGAACTGCATTTCATGGGTAACCACCAGCATGGTTTGATGCTGATTTGCCAGTTTTTTCATTAGGTTAAGCACTTCGCCAACCCACTCAGGATCGAGCGCTGAAGTCGGCTCATCAAACAGTAAAAGCTCGGGTTGTAGTGCCATTGCACGGCCAATACCCACCCGTTGTTGCTGGCCACCAGAGAGCGCGGCTGGGTAGCTATCACCTTTGTCACCTAAGCCAATATCATCAAGTATTTGTTGTGCTTTTTCATGGGCTTGCTGTTTTTTCCAACCACGAACGGTAATTAAACCTTCAGCAATATTCTGTCTCGCGGTTTGGTGAGCGAACAGTGCATAGTTTTGGAACACAAAACCGGTCTTACGACGCAGTGCAAGCACCTCTGCCTTAGTGTGTTTCTGAGTATCAACCTTGATATCATCAATCGAAATCGTGCCTTGATCGGCTTGCTCTAGAAAATTCACACAACGCAGTAGGGTAGATTTACCCGTACCACTTGAACCTATGATGACAATTATCTCACCTTGTTTGATTTCTAGGTCGATCCCTTTCAAAACTTCGGTGTCACCAAACTGCTTGTGGATATTTTGTAATTTGATCATCGTACATACGCCTTATTCAGTTTCACTTCGGCCCAAATTTGAATACGAGTGAGGATAACCACCACGCCCCAGTAAATCAGTGCGACTGCTAAGAAAGCCTCGAAGAAGCGGAAACTTGAAGAAGCCTCCATCTGAGCTTTAGCCATGATTTCGGCGACACCTAGGGTGAAGGCAAGTGAAGTCGACTTGATCATATCGATGAAGTAGTTCATCAACGACGGCAGTGCCACGCGAGTTGCTTGCGGTAAGATCACTCGGCGCATCGCTTGGCTGGTTGTCATACCGACCGAAAGGCTGGCTTCCATCTGGCTGCGATCAATACCGATAATCGCGGCACGAATACTTTCTGCCATATACGCGGCAAAGTGCAGGGTTAAGCCAATCACAGCGGCGCTGAAGGCATCCAACCCAACCATCCACGGGAAGACTTGTGGTAAGCCGTAATAAAGGAGGAACAGTTGCACCAACAGTGGTGTGCCTCGGAAGAAGCTAATGTACAGCTGGCTCAGTTGGTCGAGCACTGGGATTTTGAATACACGAATATTCGCCAGTATCAGAGACAGGATCAGAGCAAAGAACAAGCCCCAGGTCGCCATCTCCATCGTGGTGCCTAAATACTTCAGTAGTATTGGCAACAGCTCTAGCATGTAATTAAAGTCAAATCCCATAATCTATCTCGTATTTTTATTGGCAGTGTTGTTCTATATGTAAGTACTGTTGTATCAGGTTTTTTAATCAGTGCACAAAAGCAAAAAGCCCACCGCTGTATAAAGCAGTGGGCCTTGAATGGAGAAAGTGAGTAATTACTTCTGAGTAATGTCCGCACCAAACCATTTCTGAGAGATACTTTCTAGCGTACCATCTGCGCGCATTGCTGCTAATGCTTCATTTACTTCTGCTTGCAGTTTTTTGCCGTTATCGTTGTCGACGAAAGGCCAAGCGTTTTCAATTGTTTCGAATGGCTGACCTGCTAGTTGTAATGGTAGACCAGTCTTCTTGATAAGCTCTAGTGCTGATAGGCGATCCATTACGAATGCATCGGCACGACCCAGTGCCACGTCATGTTCAATACCTGTATCGTAGGTTTTTACATTGATCTTGCCATCTTTGTCGTAGCTGCGAAGCAGTTGTTCAAAGTTTGAGCCTAGGTTTACCGCAACCGTCTTGCCATCAAGGTCTTCGATGCCTTTAATGCTGTCATTACCTTTACGAACGGTAATTTGTGCGCCGTCTACTACGTATGGGTCTGCGAATAGGTATTTCGCTTTACGTGCATCCGTCATTGTAATTTGGTTTGATATGGTATCGATGCGACCCGTTTCAAGAAGACCAAACAGACCAGAGAAGTTTGCCGTTACGTATTCAACCTTGTAATCGTTACGCTTACCGATCTCATCCCATAAATCCACTTCAAAACCCTGTAGCTGGTCTTGTTTAACGAACGTAAACGGGAAATAGCGACCAGACATGCCGACTTTAACTTCAGTCGCAGCTTGAACAGTAGCAGCAGAGAGTGCGATAGCCGCAATTGCAGCCTTAATCCAGTTATTCATTTGGTAACTCCTTATATTTATGGGTTTGGATGTTACTGGGAAAATGCTCACTAGAATAAATAACCAGATGTTATTAACCATAACCAGATTGAATTCCCGATTTGGGGATAACTAGCAAGGATCCGGGCATAAGTGGATCATTGTGTGAGTAAATTAGGGGCAAGATGTGTGGATCCACCGATAAATTACAAATTTATTGTGAATAACTTGGATCTTATTCACTGGATCTGTGATCAATTGCTGGTGATCTGACTTATCAACAGGTAAAATTAGCGGTCATTTCATATTACTTTAAATAGAGTGAGGGCACCGTGTCATCTTCGCTTTGGTTGCAGTGTTTGCAACAGCTTCAAGAAGAGTTACCAGCTACAGAATTCAGTATGTGGGTTCGTCCGTTACAAGCGGAACTCAATGACAATACTCTAACTCTATTTGCACCGAACCGTTTCGTACTCGATTGGGTTCGTGATAAGTATCTAAATAGCATTAACCGTCTGCTGCAAGAATATTGCGGTAACGATATCCCACATCTTCATTTTGAAGTGGGAAGCAAGCGTGTGATTGCACCAAAGCCTGCGACACCGACACCAACTCAGACTCGCACTGCAGCTGATGTGGCCGCTGAGTCATCAGCACCTGCGCAATTACAAGCTCGCAAACCTGTCCATAATATCTGGCGTGATGAAGAGCCTGTCGCGGTTGACTTGAATCACCGCTCAAACGTGAACCCAAAACATAAGTTCAATAACTTTGTTGAAGGTAAGTCGAACCAACTCGGTTTGGCTGCGGCACGTCAGGTTTCTGATAACCCAGGTACAGCCTACAACCCGTTGTTCCTATACGGCGGCACTGGTTTAGGTAAAACGCACTTGTTGCATGCGGTGGGTAACGCCATTGTTGATAATAAGCCGAATGCGAAAGTGGTTTACATGCACTCAGAGCGTTTTGTTCAGGATATGGTAAAGGCTCTGCAAAACAACGCGATCGAAGAATTTAAGCGCTACTACCGTAGTGTTGATGCATTGCTTATCGATGACATCCAATTCTTTGCTAATAAAGAGCGTTCTCAGGAAGAGTTCTTCCATACCTTTAACGCGCTGCTTGAAGGCAACCAACAGATCATCCTAACGTCTGACCGTTATCCAAAAGAGATCAACGGGGTAGAAGATCGTCTTAAATCTCGTTTCGGCTGGGGTTTGACGGTAGCGATTGAGCCACCAGAGCTTGAGACACGTGTTGCGATCTTGATGAAGAAAGCCGAAGACCACCAAATTCACCTTGCGGATGAAGTGGCGTTCTTTATTGCCAAGCGTCTACGCTCTAACGTTCGTGAACTGGAAGGCGCATTGAACCGTGTTATTGCGAATGCAAACTTCACTGGCCGCCCGATCACGATCGACTTCGTGCGTGAAGCACTGCGTGACTTACTTGCCCTGCAAGAAAAACTGGTCACTATTGATAACATTCAAAAGACAGTCGCTGAGTACTACAAAATCAAAGTCGCTGATCTATTGTCTAAGCGTCGTTCTCGTTCTGTTGCTCGTCCACGTCAATTGGCGATGGCACTGGCGAAAGAGCTAACAAACCACAGCTTGCCTGAGATTGGCGATGCATTCGGTGGTCGTGACCACACGACGGTACTGCATGCTTGTCGTAAGATTGCTCAGCTGCGTGAAGAGAGCCACGACATTAAAGAAGATTATTCGAACCTGATTCGTACCCTTTCTTCTTAATACACAGTATTCTTAACCTTAATAAGCAGAATCTTGGCCACGTACTATGACGCAGTGCCATTTAGACCGTAAGAGCAAGATATGAAATTTACCATTGAACGTAGTCACCTGATTAAGCCATTACAACAAGTATCTGGCGCACTCGGTGGCAGGCCAACGCTTCCAATTCTAGGAAACCTACTGATTAAAGTAGAAGATAACGTGTTGTCGATGACAGCGACGGATCTAGAAGTTGAACTGATCAGCCGTGTAACGCTTGAAGGTGATTTCGAAGCGGGCAGCATTACCGTACCTTCACGTAAATTCCTAGATATCTGCCGTGGATTATCAGATAACTCAGTGATCACAGTGGTATTGGATGGTGACCGTATTCAGGTTAGCTCTGGTCGTAGCCGCTTCTCATTAGCAACATTACCTGCGGCAGATTTTCCTAATATTGAAGACTGGAGCAGTGAAGTTGAAGTGTCAGTGACACAAGCTGAACTTCGCGGTCTTATCGAGAAAACGCAATTCTCAATGGCGAACCAAGATGTTCGTTACTACCTCAACGGTATGTTGTTTGAGATTGAAGGCTCTATCCTGCGCAGCGTGGCGACCGATGGTCACCGTATGGCAGTATCTCAAGCACAACTGGGTGCGGATTTTGCTCAGAAGCAGATCATTGTTCCTCGTAAAGGTGTGCAAGAGCTAGTGAAGCTATTGGATGCACCTGAACAGCCAGTAACACTACAAATCGGTAACTCTAACGTGCGTGCGGAAGTGAACAACTATGTCTTCACCTCTAAGTTAGTAGATGGTCGTTTCCCTGATTATCGCCGCGTAATGCCGCAAAATACCACCAAGACACTTGAAGCTGGCTGTGATGAATTACGTTCAGCATTTTCTCGTGCTGCGATTCTATCGAATGAAAAATTCCGTGGTGTTCGCGTTAATCTTGCGGATAGCGAGATGCGTATTACCGCGAACAACCCAGAGCAAGAAGAAGCAGAAGAAGTACTCGATGTTAACTTCGACGGTGATGCTCTAGAGATTGGCTTCAACGTAAGCTACGTATTGGATGTTCTGAACACACTGCGTTGTGAACAAGTTCGCATCTCAATGTCAGACGCCAATGCGAGTGCTCTTATCGAGAACGCGCAAGATGACAGCGCGATGTACGTTGTTATGCCAATTCGCTTATAAGCTGCCCTATGTTGACCTACCGAGTCGTGATTGAAGATTAATATGAAGACGTTATGCCTTTATCGCGCTTAATCGTTAAGCAGTTTAGAAATATTGAAGCCTGTGACATTCAACCGTCATCAGGCTTTAACTTTCTTATAGGGGCTAACGGAAGCGGCAAAACCAGTGTCCTTGAAGCGGTGTATCTGCTCGGACATGGTCGCTCATTCAAGAGTTCACTTACCGGTCGTATCATACAAAACGAGTGTAGTGAGCTGTTTGTACATGGCCGTTTTATGACCTCGGATCAATTTGAGCTGCCAATTGGCATTAATAAGCAGCGCGATGGCACGACAGAGGTTAAAATAAGCGGTCAAACTGGGCAAAAGTTGGCTCAGTTAGCTCAAGTCTTACCTTTGCAGTTGATTCACCCTGAAGGGTTTGATTTACTAACCGATGGACCTAAGCATCGCCGAGCATTCATTGATTGGGGAGTCTTCCACAGTGAGTCGGGCTTTTATGATGCGTGGGGCAGGGTAAAGCGTCTCAATAAGCAGCGAAACGCCTTATTGAAAACGGCAACGCACTATCGAGAGCTGAGCTATTGGGACCAAGAATTGGCCCGTTTAGCAGAAAGCATCAGTCAGTGGCGTGCCACCTACGTTGATCAGCTCAAAGAAGTCGCCGAAGAAATCTGTGCGACCTTCCTTCCTGAGTTTGAGATAAAGATTAACTACTATCGTGGCTGGGACAAAGACACCCCGTACGCCGATATATTAGAAAAGAATTTTGAAAGGGATCAGCAGCTTGGTTACACCTTTAGTGGGCCAAACAAAGCGGATCTGAAGATAAAAGTGAACGGCACTCCAGTGGAAGATGTCTTGTCACGAGGTCAATTGAAGTTGATGGTGTGCGCGCTACGAGTAGCACAAGGGCAACACCTCACTCAAATGACAGGTAAGCAGTGCATCTATTTGATAGATGACTTCGCTTCCGAATTAGATAGCCAACGCCGAGCACGTCTTGCTGAGTGTTTAAAGGCGACCCAGGCTCAAGTTTTTGTAAGCTCTATTACCGCTGATCAGATTGCAGATATGCATGACGAAAATAGCAGGATGTTTCATGTGGAACATGGCAAAATAGAGCAAGGATAATTAGTCAGAGAGTAACTATGTCAGATAATTACGATTCATCGAGTATTAAAGTACTGAAGGGTCTGGATGCGGTACGTAAGCGTCCTGGAATGTACATTGGCGACACGGATGATGGTACCGGTCTGCACCACATGGTTTTTGAGGTGGTAGATAACTCTATTGATGAAGCGCTAGCTGGTCACTGTAATGACATCATTGTAACTATCCATGAAGATAGTTCTGTGTCTGTGAGCGATGACGGCCGTGGTATTCCAACAGAATTGCACCCAGAAGAAAACGTATCTGCAGCCGAAGTAATCATGACGGTTCTTCACGCTGGTGGTAAGTTCGATGATAACTCGTACAAGGTATCTGGTGGTCTGCACGGTGTTGGTGTTTCAGTAGTGAACGCACTTTCTAAGCAAGTTACTCTTACTATCCACCGCGGTGGCAAAATCCACACTCAAACCTACAGCCACGGTGAGCCTCAAGCGCCACTAGCGGTTATCGGTGACACGGATAAAACAGGTACAGAGATTCGTTTCTGGCCGAGTGAAGAAACCTTCACTAACATCGAGTTCCATTACGACATTTTAGCTAAGCGTCTACGTGAGCTATCATTCTTGAACTCAGGTGTATCAATTAAGCTAATTGACGAGCGCGAAGAAGACAAAATGGATCACTTCGAATACGAAGGCGGTATCCAAGCGTTTGTTGAACACCTTAATACTAACAAAACGCCAATCATCCAAAAAATCTTCCACTTTAACTCTGAGCGCGAAGACGGTATTACCGTTGAAGTTGCGATGCAGTGGAATGACGGCTACCAAGAAAACATCTACTGTTTCACCAACAACATCCCTCAACGCGATGGTGGTGCTCACTTAGCAGGTTTCCGTGCGGCGCTAACGCGTACTCTGAACAGCTTCATGGACAAGGAAGGCTTCTCTAAGAAAGCGAAGACTGCGACCTCTGGTGATGATGCTCGTGAAGGTCTGACGGCGATTGTTTCTGTTAAAGTGCCTGATCCTAAGTTCTCAAGCCAAACTAAAGATAAGCTGGTTTCTTCAGAAGTGAAGTCTGCCGTTGAATCTACAATGGGTGAGAAGTTGTCTGAGTTCCTTATTGAGAACCCAGGTGAAGCGAAAACAGTTTGTTCTAAAATTATTGATGCAGCACGTGCTCGTGATGCAGCGCGTAAAGCTCGTGAAATGACTCGTCGTAAAGGCGCATTAGATTTAGCGGGTCTTCCTGGTAAGCTTGCTGACTGTCAGGAAAAAGATCCTGCACTGTCTGAACTATATATTGTGGAAGGAGACTCTGCTGGCGGTTCAGCTAAGCAGGGGCGTAACCGTAAGAACCAAGCAATCCTACCGCTGAAAGGTAAAATCCTTAACGTAGAGAAAGCACGTTTCGATAAAATGCTGTCTTCTCAAGAAGTAGCAACGCTAATCACCGCTCTTGGTTGTGGTATTGGTCGTGACGAATACAACCCAGATAAACTGCGTTACCACAACATCATCATCATGACCGATGCCGATGTCGATGGTTCTCACATCCGTACCCTGCTACTGACGTTCTTCTACCGTCAAATGCCAGAGCTGATTGAACGTGGCTACATCTACATTGCTCAACCGCCACTTTACAAAGTGAAAAAAGGTAAGCAAGAGCAGTACATTAAAGATGAAGATGCGATGAACCAGTATCAAGTATCTTTGGCTTTAGACAACGCAGAACTGCACGTAAACCCTGAAGCGCCAGCATTTGCAGGTGAAGGTTTAGAGAAGCTTGTTCAGCAATACAATGCAGGCATCAAGCTTGTTGATCGTATGAGCCGCCGTTACCCACGCGCATTGGTTCACGAACTGATTTATGTTCCTCGTCTAACGGCCGAGCAGTGTCATGATGACGCGGCAGTTGAAGCTTGGGGTAAGCAGCTTGTTGAACAGCTAAACGCGAAAGAAGTAGGTGCAAGCCAATACAGCCTTGAAGTTGAAAAACACGAAGAGCTAGGCTTAAGCGTTCCTAAGATTGTGGTTCGTACTCATGGTGTGACTCATGAACACCTACTAAGCATCGATCTTATTAACTCTAAAGAGTTTGGTAAGCTAGCGGATCTTTCTGAAGCTCTTGATGGCTTGATTGAAGAAGGCGCTTACATTAAGCGTGGTGAGCGTACTCAAGAAGTTTCTAGCTTCGTTGATGCTCTGAACTGGTTAGTGAAAGAGTCTCGTCGTGGTCTAAGCCTACAGCGATACAAAGGTCTAGGTGAGATGAACCCTGATCAACTTTGGGAAACCACGATGGATCCTGAAACTCGCCGTATGATGCAAGTAACAATTGAAGACGCTGTTGGTGCTGATTTGTTGTTTACGACGCTAATGGGTGACCAAGTTGAACCTCGTCGTAACTTCATCGAAGAGAATGCACTGAAAGTAGCAAACCTAGACGTTTAGTCTCTTTGATACTTCGCTCTTTGGCTTAATTTCTGTGTCAGAGGTGCTCACATACATTCGTATGCTCCGCGCCTCTTCCTTGAACTAAAGCCAAATAGCTTCGTCTCAAAAAACTAAAATCATTTTAAAGCACTATCCTTTGGATGGTGCTTTTTTATGTTTGTAAGATATTGAAAAATATTGAGTTGCAAAAATAATTGAAAATAACCCCTTGAAACTATTTTGCTCAATCCATATATCTATTTGTGAAGAGGATGACTGTCTTGCTCTACAAGAGAAGAAACAGAACCTTCATTACCGCGAACGAAGTATCGCTCAATAGAGGATAACTTTGGCAGCACACAACTTAAAAATTGATTCATTGCCATGTCCCAGCGTTGTCGCCAATAGAGGTGAAACCCGAGGAATGCGAATTGAATCTCTTAGCTGTTTACTGGGTCACACACAGGTTAGATCCAAGTAAAATTCGCAGCTAAGACTATTGCTTACTAAAAGGATAGCATTATGAGAACTGTAGATTTCACTCCACTTTACCGCAACGCAATCGGCTTCGATCGTCTATTCAACATGATGGAAGCGAATACATCGAAGAACTCTTCTGGCGGTTACCCTCCATACAACATCGAGCAAAAAGACGAGAACAACTACCGTATTACTATGGCAGTCGCTGGTTTTGCTGATGACCAATTAGATCTGACTCAGAAAGAGAACATGCTAATTGTGAAAGGTGAGCGTAAAGCAGAAGCAGAGAAAACCTTCGTATACCAAGGTATCGCAGAGCGCGATTTCGAGCGTAAATTCCAACTGGCTGACTACGTAAAAGTGGTAGGTGCAAGCATGGAAAATGGTCTTCTTCACATCGACCTCGAACGCGAAATCCCAGAAGCGATGCAACCACGTAAGATTGCTATCAATGGTAATAGTTTACTAGAAGGCTAATTACTGTTAGCTCCTTAGAGCTAAAAAATATCGGGAAGTAAAAGTGAAAGAGCACCTAATGAGGTGCTCTTTTTGTATTTGACCTGCGGTAAGCTAAAAGCTCTTATTACTGCTCTGAGTAAGCCTTTTTCACTTCTTCAGCAATGATAGCAATGCCTTTCTGCATCGCCTCATCATCTTGCACGTAGTTCATACGTAGACATTGATGGGCATGATCCCACTCGTCTTCTTGGCCGATAAAGAAGTATTCACCCGGAACAATCAATACGCCGCGAGCTTTAAGGCGGTCGTACAGTTCCATTGTGGTGATCGGCAGCTCATCAAACCATAGCCATAAGAAGATAGCGCCTTCAGGCTTGTGAATACGGAAGCGAGGGTCGTCGATAGCGTCTTGTAACAGTTCAACTGCACGTAGTGACTTATCTTTATAGAAAGGTTTGATTACCTCGCTACTTAAGCGCAGTAAATCGCCTTTTTCAATCATGTGATTGGCAATTGCAGGGCCAACACTGTTTGGCGCTAAGCTAATGATGCCATTCATGTTGGTCAATGCTTGTGTTACTTCTTCACTCGCAATTACGATACCGCAACGCACACCCGGCAAACCAAGCTTAGAAAGGCTCATGCACAGAATCGTATTTTCATTCCAGAGCGGTTCGACATCTTCAAAGATGATGTTAGGAAACGGCAGGCCGTAAGCATTGTCGATCAGCAGTGGGATGTTGTTTTCACGCGCCAGTTTATCCAGTTTACGCACTTCTTCGTCGGTCAGTACGTTACCCGTTGGGTTGGTTGGACGAGATGCACAGATAGCCGCGACTGAGTCATCAACCTTTAGTTGTTCAAAATCAACGTGGTATTTAAACTGACGGTTTTCTAGCAGTTCGATCTCTGGGTGGTAAGAGATAAAGATATCGTCATCAATACCCGCGTCGCCGTAGCCGATGTATTCCGGTGCGATTGGCAGTAGGATTTTCTTATGTGAACCGTCAGGCTGTTGGCCTGCTAGCAGGTTGAACAGGTAGAAGAAGCCACTTTGACTGCCATTAGTCAGGCTGATGTTCTTCTCGCTGATGTCCCAACCGTAGGTCTCTTTCAGCATTGCCGCTAACGATTTGATGAAGCTGTCTTTACCCTGCGGACCATCGTAGTTGGCGAGGGCGGCGATGAGTTCTCCACTGGCGAGCATGTCGGCGCTGGCTTGGTTAAAGTAATCGAGCATGGCAGGGATAGCGGCAGGGTTGCCACCACCGAGCATGATAGCGCCAGGAGTGCGCAGGCCATCATTCAAATCATCCATTAAACGAGTGATTCCAGAGTATCGATTAAACTTTTCGCCAAACTTAGAGAACTGCATTACTAATTTTACCTAATTCATTGTGATTGCTTGTTACGTGTCATTAAGGCAGACCTTATGTCTGCCATCAGTGTATTCCTTGAACATACCGCAATGTTTTTGCGACGCATAGCGCCAAATGCTCTAACACGTAAAAAACTTCTATAAAGTTTGGTTAATGAGTGACAGCTTGCTTATTGAACGTACCTTTAGCGATAAAAAAAGGAGAAGCCTAAGCTTCCCCTTTAGTTTCTGGTGTTTATGTTAATGAAGGTTTAGTTCGAACCGGTATAAACGACTAATACCTTGTCATCTTGGTATTGGCGTTCGAACGCATAGTAGCCCTTGCTGTTACGGATGATGTGCTTACCCTGAGCAACGGCTGGGTGGCGTTGGCGGAATTGGCCAAGCGCTTGCCAGTGTTCTAGCAGCTCTGCACGTTCGCCAGTGATTTGATCCCAAGGCATGTCTGAGCGTGTGCCTTGCATTGGATCAGAACCCGTTGGGCCAAAGTCTCGGGCGATTTCATCGCCGTAATAGATCTGTACCGCACCGGGAGCCAGCATCAACGCGTTTGCAGCTTTGGTTTGTTTTGCAAAGTCACTGCCATGTTGTGTCCAGAATAGCGAGGTGTCGTGAGACGAAAGGTAACTCAGTACGTTGAACTCGCTGTCGTTGTTGATCTTCTCTGCGTATCGAAGGTAATCAGCATCAAGATCGGATAGGCACTTGAGCGCCTTTGGTGCGATATCACTCTGGAATTCAAAGTTGATGATCGAATCAAATCCGTTAGCGAAGTAATCTGATTTGACCACGCTGTGTGCCCATACTTCGCCAGTCATCCAGAAGGGTAAGTCATCCAAGGCCTTGTCTGGGTTGTTCTGTTTCCACTCGGCAAGTGCCTGGTTGGTGCTCTCTTTCAGTTCTGCCCATGCTTCGAGTTCAACGTGTTTAGCGGTATCGACCCTGAAACCATCGACACCATATTCGCGCACCCAATCCGATAACCAAGTGATTAAATGGTTACGAGGTGTTTTGAGTTCATCGGTCGCGCTGGTGGACTTATTGCGATAGAAATTAGGCAGCCCGATTGTCTCTGTCGACTCTGTTTTGAAATCGGGCAGATGCGCCAAAGACATGGTGAGGTTATTGTAGCCCGGAGAGTCATAGGCGCCGATATCGCTGCGTAGCCAAGCTTTGCCCCACCACTTTTCCCACGCTTCTTTATCGCTGTAAGAGATGTAGTTGTTGAAGTAGTGCCAGTTCTGACCTTTGGCAGGTTGCCAATCTGTCCAGTTTTCGCCAAGTGTTTGTTTGGCTTCTTCGTCAGTTAGGTTGAGCTTACCAAAATCAAACTCTTGCATGTCGGCAAGCGTCGCATAGCCGGTGTGGTTCATTACCACATCCCAAACAACACGAATGCCTTTGCTATGCGCGGTATCGATGAAGGTTTTTAGCTCGTCTTCGGTGCCCATGTTGTCATCGAGCTTGGTCCAATCTTGATGGTAGTAGCCGTGGTAGCCGTAGTGTTTGAAGTCACCTCGATCACCGCCGCCAACCCAGCCGTGGATTTGCTCTAACGGAGACGTTATCCAGATAGCATTAGCACCGAGTGATTCTATGTAATCGAGTTTTTCGGTTAAGCCTGCCAAGTCACCACCGTGGAAGGTGCCGATTTCGTCTTGTCCATCTTGGCTGCGACCGTAACTGTTGTCGTTATCAGGATTACCATTGTGGAAACGGTCAGTCATTACGAAGTAAACCGTGGCGTTATCCCAACTAAAGTCAGCTTTGGTTTCTGGTTCTACTTTCTCAAGCAGCAGAACACCTTGGCTATTTTCTGCTGGCTGCATGGTGACGCTGCCATTCGTTACTGTGACTTGTTTGCCTGAAAGAGCGTCTCTAACCACGGTGCCATCATCAAAGGTTTGAGCAACGTCGATGATGGTTGGTTCGTCACTAGGAACCGGACAAGCAAAGCTTTGTACTTGTTGTTGCTTCGGCTTTATCTGAACGGTCAGTTCATTGGTTTGTGGGTTGAGCATAAACTGATAGGTGTTAGCGCGAAAGATCTTGATATCTAATTCAGACTTCTCGGCGCAGTCGTCTAGGCGAAGGGGTTTATTGAATTTGATGCGGTTTTCTTCAGCCAGCGCATAGTTGGTGCCACAGGTATTTTGAGTATCGCTGATAGAGAAGGTATAGCTACCTTTCGCGAGTTCCTGTTCTGCAATCACGGTGCCTTTACCGGATGATTCGAATACGACAGTGTCGTTATCAATTGTCAGTAATAGGTTGTTGTCACTGGTTTGGCTGCATGCGCTGAGTGCGAGTATTGAAAGCGCGAGTACTGTTTTTTTCATTGTTCCCTTCCCCTGAATAAACAGGTCAGTTATAGCAAACAATGCCCTCTACAGTCTGAGTGCTGTTTCATTCAGTTAATCAATAAGACCTCTACAAACAAATGCTTGGTTCACAAAAACAAAAAGGGAAGCTTTCGCTTCCCTTTGGGTGTTTACCGTTAATTACTCAGAGTATGACTTAGAGTAATTGTCTCACTTGTGCTTATTTTTGCAGTAGAGAGATGTCAGCAATCTGTAGGAACAGGTTACGTAGGTTGTTCAGTAGCGTTAGACGGTTCTTCTTAAGCGCTTCGTCATCAGCCATCACCATTACGTTATCGAAGAATGCATCAACTGGTTCACGTAGATCAGCAAGCTTGCTTAGGGCTTCTTGGTAGTTACCTGTTGCGAATGCTGGTTCTAGTGCTTCCGTCATTACTTCAACGTTTTCAGCCAGTGCTTTCTCTGCGTCTTCTTGAAGAAGCGTTAGGTCGATTTCAGCTGGTAGCTCGCCATCGAATTTCGCAAGGATATTACCTACACGCTTGTTCGCTGCTGCTAGTGCTTCTGCTGCTTCCAGTTCACGGAAGTGAGAAACCGCTTTAACACGTTGGTCAAAGTCAGCAGGCTTAGTTGGACGACGTGCTAGTACCGCTTGGATGATATCAACGCTGAAACCAGCATCTTGGTACCATGCGCGGAAACGACCTAGCATGAAGTCGATAACGTCAGCTTCTACGTTTTTGTTAGTCAGCTTGTCGCCTAGTAGCTCTTTCGCTTTGCCGATCAGATCGGTTAGGTCTAGGTTGTAGCCGTTTTCAACGATGATACGTAGCACACCTAGAGACGCACGACGAAGTGCAAATGGGTCAGAACCTTTTGGTGCTTGGCCAATACCGAAGATACCTACGATAGTGTCTAGCTTGTCTGCCATTGCTACTGCTGAAGAGATACCAGTGCTTGGTAGATCGTCACCCGCGAAACGAGGCATGTATTGCTCGTAAAGTGCCAGTGCAACTTGCTCGTCTTCACCGTCGTGAGTCGCGTAGTGCATGCCCATCACACCTTGAGTATCCGTAAATTCGAATACCATAGAGGTCATTAGGTCACACTTAGCCAGTAGGCCAGCACGCTTAGACTTTTCAACGTCAGCATCGATTTGCTCAGCAATGTAGCCTGCAAGCTCTGTGATGCGGTCTGTTTTGTCTTTGATAGTACCCAATTGCTTCTGGAAGATAGCCTGGTCTAGTTCAGCAAGACGGTCGATAAGCGGGCGCTTACGGTCTGTGTTGAAGAAGAATTCAGCATCAGCAAGACGTGGGCGTACCACTTTCTCGTTACCTTCGATAACGTGACGAGGCTCTTTAGACTCGATGTTCGATACGAAGATGAAGTTCGGTAGTAGCTTCTTGTTGTCATCGTAAACAGGGAAGTACTTTTGGTCACCCTTCATGGTGTAAACCAAAGCTTCAGAAGGTACTTTTAGGAACTCTTCTTCAAACTTCGCTGTAAGTACTACTGGCCATTCAACCAGAGACGTTACTTCTTCAACAAGGTCATCTTCTAGGTCAGCTTTACCGCCAACCGCTGCTGCCGCTTTTTGAGAGTCAGCAAGGATGATTGCTTTACGCGCTTCGTAATCCGCCATTACTTTACCGCGCTCTTCTAGGATCGCAGGGTATTGGTCAGCAGAATCGATTGTGAACTCTTGTTCGCCCATGAAACGGTGGCCACGGATAGTACGAGCAGATGCTACGCCTAGGATTTCGCCTTCAACAAGCTCATCACCTAGTAGTACTGTCAGTGTTTTCACTGGACGGATAAATTGAATGTCTGAGTTACCCCAGCGCATTGCTTTAGGGATTGGTAGGCCAGCTAGTGCTTTCGCAGCGATGTCCATCACCAATTCTTGAACAGGTTTGCCAGCCACTTCTTGTTTGAAAAGAAGCCACTCGCCTTTGTCTGTTTTCAGACGGTCAGCTTGCTCAACAGTAATACCGTTACCACGAGCCCAACCTTGTGCCGCTTTAGTCGCGTTGCCTTCTGCATCGAATGCTACAGAAACAGCAGGACCACGTTTTTCAACGACTTTGTCCGCTTGGCCTTCAGCCAGTGCTGTTACTTTAAGTGCTAGACGACGAGGTGCTGCGTACCACTTGATGCCTTCGTGAGAAAGCTCAGCCGTTTTAAGACCTGCTTCAAAGTTAGAAGCAAACGATTCTGCTAGAGAACGAAGTGCTGTTGGTGGAAGCTCTTCCGTACCCAGTTCAATTAGAAAATTCTTCGCCATGATTATTTACCTTCCTTCTTACACATTGGGAAGCCAAGCGCTTCACGTGACGCGTAGTACGCTTCAGCAACTGATTTAGTCAGGTTGCGGATACGAAGGATGTAACGTTGACGCTCTGTTACAGAGATAGCTTTGCGCGCATCAAGGATGTTAAATGCGTGACCTGCTTTTAGAATGCGCTCGTAAGCTGGAAGCGGCAGTGGCTTCTCAAGCTCAAGTAGTTCTTTACACTCTTTCTCGCACTGATCGAAGAAAGTGAATAGGAAATCTACGTCTGCGTGCTCGAAGTTGTATGTTGATTGCTCAACTTCGTTTTGGTGGAAGATGTCACCGTAAGTCACGTTAGAACCGTCTGGTGCTACGTTCCATACTAGGTCGTAAACAGAATCTACTTCCTGGATGTACATTGCTAGACGCTCGATACCGTAAGTGATCTCACCTGTTACAGGTTTACACTCAAGGCCGCCAACCTGTTGGAAGTAAGTAAACTGTGTTACTTCCATGCCGTTTAGCCATACTTCCCAACCAAGGCCCCATGCGCCTAGTGTTGGGTTTTCCCAGTTATCTTCAACGAAGCGAATGTCGTGAACAAGTGGGTCAACACCAAGAACCTCTAGGGAGCCTAGGTACAACTCTTGGATATTGTCTGGCGATGGTTTTAGCGCTACTTGGAATTGGTAGTAGTGCTGCAGACGGTTCGGGTTTTCACCGTAACGGCCATCGGTCGGACGACGAGAAGGTTGAACGTAAGCTGTAGACATTGGCTCTGGGCCAAGTGCTCGTAGACATGTCATTGGGTGAGAGGTGCCTGCACCTACTTCCATATCTAGAGGTTGAACAATGGTACAACCGTTTTGAGCCCAGTAATCCTGCAGCGCGAGGATCATTCCCTGGAAGGTTTTGATATCGTATTTTTGCATAGTCAGGTTCGCGCGATTCTTTTAAATGAATGAGAAAAATAACCTCTGAGTATACCGAGATATTCGTAAAGCGAGTAGGGGTAATCTTGTTTAATTAGTGGTCTAAAATGTCGTTTAGTGGATTTTTGTGCCTTTAATGTTTGTTTTTCGGCACAAGTGGATATTTTGATAACTTTGACACTTGTGTTTGAAAGCATGGGCTATTAAAATCTCGCGGTCTTTGGGGAGTAGCTTACTTATTCATATCCTATTGAATGAGTTCGTTCGTCAACATAATTGATGCAAAATCATCATGGCGTTCGAGGCAACCACCACCTTGGTGGTGCTTAGCAAGACCATAGACAAGCATCGTGAACCGGGATGGGGCGCGAGGTTTGTCTTTGGTTAAATATAATAATCCCCATCCCAAATGAGCATGTCGTGAGCGTTTTAGCAATTTCAATTACAACTGTCGCCTTAGCCGAGATCGGTGATAAGACTCAGTTGCTATCTCTTTTATTAGCCAGTCGATATCGCAAGCCGATACCTATCATCGCAGCTATCTTCTTTGCCACCATTGCCAATCATGCCCTTGCAGCATGGCTCGGGGTCGTGGTTGCTGATTATCTTTCACCTGAAGTATTAAAGTGGGTGCTGGTGGTCAGTTTCATTGCGATGGCTGGCTGGATTTTGATTCCCGATAAGTTAGATGACGATGAACAGATCTCAAACCGAGGACCGTTTGTCGCCAGTTTTATCGCTTTCTTTATTGCTGAGATCGGCGATAAAACCCAAATTGCGACCTCTATCCTAGGGGCTCAATATGCGGATGCATTAGCGTGGGTGATTCTGGGTACAACCATTGGTATGTTGCTGGCAAATGTGCCTGTGGTGATCATCGGTAAGCTGTCTGCTGATAAGATGCCTCTTGATCTGATTCGTAAGATCACAGCCTTGCTATTCGTGGGTTTAGCTATCGCTGCTGCGTTTTACTCGTAAGTGTTTTGAGTCTTATTATACTCAATCAGTAGAGTAATGTGTTGTAGGTCATACTCTTACAGTATTGTGGGGTTTATCGAGCGAATGGACATATAACTGTCATACTTGTCATGATATTTTAATCTTGTGAGTTAAGAACACGAGGGCATGATTATGTTGACGCGTTATATGGGTATTACTCCACAAAGCCAAAGTTATCTATTTACTTTTGGTCTTGCACTTACACTGTTAGGCATGGTGTTGACGGACATGTGGCTGCCAATGGTCGCGGGTGCCATCATCATGACTGCACTTGCGGTAGAGGCTTGGATTCGGGTCGCGCATATTATTCCGATGCGCAAAGATATCCGAGAAATTCAGCATCAGCTGGAGCATCAGCTGGAGCATCTGCAAAACAAATCTAGAAGCGAATAAACAAAAAGCCGCTCGTACTCTGAGTTCTGTTTAAGAACATAAGGTACGAGCGGCTTTTTTGATACTTGATAGTCGGTGGGGCGTTACGCCTCCAATCCCTTTCTGATCAAATACTGGTAAGGCAACGTTTCTGTTGCTTGGCCTACCAACTGGTGATCCATGAATCGACAAAAGCTCGGAATATCTCGAGTTGTCGAAGGATCGTCAGCTTTTACCAGTAACACATCGCCATCCTGCATGTTTCTAATTGTCTTCCTGACCATCATTACTGGTTCCGGGCAACGCAGGCCTTCAGCTTCTAAAGTATGGGTTGCCAGTTCAGGTTTGAATGTCATGGTTTGTATCTCTATATCTATCTAACGAGTGAATAATACGTCTGCAGAAAAAATATGCAATAAGTGCTTGGCAAACAGAATCATTTCCTATAACTTAGTTAACAAGTTGATAACAACTTGAAGCAAAGGCAACTAGCTAAGGAGTGGCGATGTTGACAGGATTAGATAGATTAACAATTTATTCGGTTCTCTGTTTTATTTCTTTTTGTGCGTTAGTACTACGCTCATCGACAGAGACCTCACTGATGCCTATTTTTGGCATAGTAGCAACGATTATTGGTATTTGGGTAGAGATGCGCCGTTGGCAAGGCATAGCCGAAGAGCAAGAGCACTAACCCGAATACAGCAAGCGAATTCCGATACGACAACATTCCGACACTATCCCCAAATTTTCTTGGGCTTCCCCGCGTAATTGCGGGATTTTTTTTATCTAAAGCATGCTATAAACAACTTAGTGACTAATGGCAATCGTATACAGCTAGGTAAGTGGCGTGGAATTAGAAGACATCTATCGTAGAGACCTTAATTTATTGGTCGCTTTAAAGGTATTGATTGAAGAGGGCAGCGTAAGCCAGGCCGCGCTTCGTCTTAACTTAAGCCAATCCGCAACCAGTCGAGTATTAGGGCGTTTAAGAGAATTACTAAACGATCCGTTGTTTACACGTCAAGGTCAGCACCTTATTCCTACCAAGAAAGCACTCGAGATCAGTCAGCGTATTGATCAGCCTTTGGAGTCTTTTCGCCAATTGCTGAGTCCGAGTGACTTTGACCCTTACTATTGCAGCGAACGTTTTCTGATCGCTACCACCGATTATGCGATGCAAACCATCTTGCCTTATGCGTTGCCTAAGATTTATGAACAAGCACCCAATATCTCTTTGGAGTTTGCTCCGTTGCAGCATGAGCATTTGTTTAAACAGCTCAGCACCGAACGCGTTGATATGGCGATCTGTCGTCCGAGTGGCAGCATTGCACCACTTCATCAAGAAGTCTTGGGGCCGGTTGGTGTGTCGTGTCTGTTATCTAAAAACCATCCATTAGCCGATCAACCTTTAAGCCTTGCAGACTATGTTTCACTCCCACATGCGATGATTGCGATTAGTGATGGTGTTAAGGCTTTATTGGACAACGCTTTAGCTAATCAACAACCCAGAAAAATGGTACTGCGTGCTTATCACCTTGAAGCGGCATTGGCGATTGTCGATAGAATGCCGTTGGTGATTACTGTGCCTGCTGATTTGGCTTATTTGGTAGCAGAGCGTTATGACTTGGTTGTTAAGCCATTACCATTTGAATTTATGCCGTTTGATTACTCACTGATCTGGCACTCGCGTTGCGATTCTTCTGCTTCACAACAATGGTTAAGAAGAGTGGTAAAAGAAGAGTGTGGTGAGTTGATTCAAAAACGGATTGCGGATGTCGGTTTGGGTTAACCGGATCTGAGTCTGAGTTCACTTGACCCGAATGACAAAAACGCAAAAGGGCTGATAAAAATCAGCCCTTTGTTGTTTTGGGTTATCCAAGCCTAAAGCTGTTGCTTAAGGTTTGATAACTTTATGTTTGAGAGCCTATAGTTTAATGACTACGCGACCAGTGATTTGACCGTTAGTGATGTCTTCTGCTGCTTGAATTGCACCGTCTAAAGACACTTCTTTGGTTGCTTGAGCGTAGAAAGATTCTGGTAGTAGCTCAGCCAGTTGTTCCCACGCTTTAATACGTTTTTCACGAGGGCACATTACAGAATCAACACCTTGTAGGCGAACGTTACGCAGAATGAATGGCATTACCGTGGTTGGTAAGTCAAAACCGCCTGCTAGACCACACATCGCAACCGCACCGTTGTAATCAATTTGCGCCAATACTTTCGCAAGCACTTTGCTGCCTACCGTATCGATAGCGCCAGCCCACAGTTGTTTTTCTAGTGGCTTAGCTGGTTCTTCTAGTTCAGCACGCTCTACAATACGTGTCGCGCCTAGTGATTTAAGTAGTTCACCGTTTACAGAAGCACGGCCAGTCACTGCTGCCACTTTGTAGCCCAGTTGGTTTAGTAGAGTGATAGATACGCTACCTACGCCGCCACTTGCACCTGTTACTAGGATTTCACCGTCTTCTGGTTTGATGCCTGCATCTACGATAGCTTGCACACAAAGCATTGCCGTGAAGCCTGCTGTACCGATCGCCATGACTTTCTTAGCGTCTAGACCTTTAGGCATTGGCACTAACCAATCACCGTTTAGGCTCGCTTTTTCAGCCATGCCGCCCCAGTGACCTTCACCAACACCCCAACCCGTTAAAACAACTTCGTCGCCTGCTTTGTAGCGTGGGTCATCAGATTGTGAAACCACACCTGAAAGGTCGATACCAGGAACCATAGGGAAGTTACGAACAATGCGCCCTTTACCTGTAATCGCCAAACCATCTTTGTAGTTCAAAGAAGAGTAGCTAACATCAATCTTCACGTTACCTTCTGGTAATTGAGATTCTTCAATTTGAGAAATTGACGCGATAGTTTTTTTGTCTTCTTGGTTTAGTACAAGTGCTTTAAACATGATCTGCTCCGTGGAGGAATATTAGGAAACTGAAGTAACTTTAGTTGAATCATCCGAGAAAAAATAATGAAACATCAACATTGAATATATGCGTTTTGTGCATAGATGTCAGGGTTGGTTTTTCTCTCGTTGAGTTCGCTGAACGCAATCGATGCATTGTTGGATGCCAAGCAATAAAAAGTGCAGCTATATAAATATAGCTGCACAAAAGATTACCCTTCAAATATTACAGTCAGTAAACGCTATGGGCGTTCAAATACCGTTGCAATACCTTGGCCTAAACCAATACACATAGTCGCCAAGCCGTATTTCACGTCTTGTGCTTCCATCAGGTTGATTAGCGTCGTCGAGATACGAGAACCAGAACAGCCTAGTGGGTGACCCAGAGCAATCGCACCGCCGTTAAGGTTTACTTTCTCGTCAACAACATCCAGTAGACCTAAGTCTTTAGCACAAGGTAGAGATTGAGCAGCAAACGCTTCGTTTAACTCAATCACACCCATGTCTTCAATGGTTAGTCCTGCACGTTTGAGTGCTTTTTGGGTTGCTGGTACTGGGCCGTAACCCATGATTGAAGGATCGCAGCCAGCGATAGCCATAGACTTCACGCGAGCGCGAATCTTAAGGCCAAGTGCGTTAGCTTTCTCTTCGCTCATGATAAGCATTGCAGAAGCGCCATCAGACAGAGCTGATGAAGTACCTGCTGTTACTGTGCCGTTTGCTGGGTCAAATACCGGACGCAGCTGGGATAAGCCTTCAACTGTTGTCTCTGGGCGAATGACTTCGTCGTAATCCAGAGTGAACAGAGAACCGTCTGCAGCGTGAGCTTCGGTTGGCAGGATTTCATTTTTGAAACGACCTTCAACCGTAGCTGCTTGAGCGCGAGCATGTGAGCGTGCTGCGAATGCATCTTGGTCTTCACGGCTAATACCGTGCATTTTGCCTAACATCTCAGCGGTTAGCCCCATCATGCCGGCCGCTTTTGCTACGTGTTTTGACATGCCTGGGTGAAAATCAACACCATGGTTCATTGGTACGTGGCCCATGTGCTCCACACCACCAATCAGGCAGATTTCAGCATCACCAACCATGATAGAGCGAGTTGCATCATGCAAAGCTTGCATAGATGAACCACATAAACGGTTGACTGTTACAGCACCAATCTCAATCGGTAGACCAGCAAGCAAGGCAGCGTTACGTGCAACGTTGAAGCCTTGCTCTAGTGTTTGTTGTACACAACCCCAGTAAATATCTTCAATTTCGACAGGGTTTACTTCTGGGTTGCGCTCTAAAATGCCTTTCATCAAATGTGCAGACAGATCTTCAGCACGAGTGTGACGGAAAGCTCCACCTTTGGAACGTCCCATTGGGGTGCGAAGGCAATCAACAACAACTACATTTTTCATTTTGCTATTCCTTTTCCAAATGTGGGTTACAGAGAACTGGCTTGTTGGCTGTCGTAAAAGCTTTCGCCCTTCGCTGCCATATCAAGCAATAGCTGAGGAACTTGGTACATTGCACCTAAGTCTTGGTAGCCTTTCGCCATTTCAACGAAGTTACCAATGCCCACACTGTCTAAGTAGCGGAATACGCCGCCTCTAAATGGAGGGAAGCCTAAACCGTAAACCAGTGCCATATCCGCTTCTTGCGGTGTCGCGATAATGCCTTCTTCTAGACAAAGCACCACTTCGTTGATCATTGGAATCATCACGCGCTGGATAATTGTTTGGTCATCAAAATCTTGTGGTGCTTGACATACGTCAGCCAAGATAGGAAGAATGTCTTCAGAGAAGGTCTTCTTCGGACGACCACGCTTGTCTACGCTGTATGTGTAGAAACCGCTACCGTTTTTCTGACCGTATTTTTCAGCAACGTAAAGTGCATCAATCGCATCACGACCTTCTTTGCCCATACGCTCTGGGAAACCTTGCGCCATCACAGCTTGTGCGTGGTGTGCAGTGTCTAGGCCTACAACGTCTAGTAAGTAAGCCGGGCCCATTGGCCAACCGAACTTGCGCTCCATCACTTTATCGATCTTAGTGAAATCAGCACCGTCGCGTAGCAACATGCTGAAACCGCCAAAGTAAGGGAAAAGTACACGGTTAACGAAGAAGCCTGGGCAGTCGTTAACAACGATTGGGGATTTACCCATCTTCGCTGCGTAAGCAACCACGCGATTGATGGTCTCTTCTGAAGTTTGTTCACCACGGATGATCTCAACCAAAGGCATGCGATGCACAGGGTTAAAGAAGTGCATGCCACAGAAGTTTTCTGGGCGCTTCAGTGATTTCGCTAGCAGGTTGATCGGAATTGTAGAGGTGTTTGATGTTAGAACCGTGTCTTCACCAACCAAACCTTCCACTTCGCTCAGTACTGCTGCTTTTACTTTCGGGTTTTCTACTACTGCTTCAACAATCACATCCGACTGTTCTACACCCGCGTAATGCAGGCTTGGAGTAATAGAAGACAGAATACCTGCCATCTTGAATCCATCTAAGCGACCGCGTGATAAGCGTTTATTCAACAGCTTAGATGCTTCGTTCATACCTAGATCAAGCGATGCTTGTGCGATGTCTTTCATCATCACTGGCACGCCTTTTAGAGCTGATTGGTAAGCAATACCGCCGCCCATGATACCTGCACCAAGTACGGCTGCACGCTCAGTTGCTTTGTTTGCTGACTTACCCGCTTGTTTCGCTAAGCCTTTGATGTACTGGTCATTCAGGAATAAGCCAACTAATGCTTTTGCTTCTTCCGATTTCGCTAGCTTAACGAAGTGCTTACGTTCGATGTCGAGTGCTGCATCGCGATTGCTGCGTGCTGCTTCTTCAATCGCAATCACAGAAGTAATCGGAGCTGGGTAGTGAGGCCCTGCTTTTTGAGCAACTAAGCCCTTCGCCATGGTAAAGCTCATCATCGCTTCGAGTTTGCTTAGTGGAAGCGCTGATGTCTTTTGTTTACGGCGTAGCTGCCAGTCTAATTTTTCATTAGCAGCCAGAGAAACGGTATTGATTGCCGATTCTAGTAACTGGTCTGTTTCAACAATCGCATCTAACAAGCCAACTTTAAGCGCTTCATCTGCACGGCATGCTTTGCCTTGCGTGATAATTTCCATTGCGCTGTCAGCACCGATAACACGAGGTAGGCGTACACAACCACCAAAACCAGGCATGATGCCAAGTTTGGTTTCAGGTAGGCCAATGCTGGTGGTCTTGTCACCGATACGGAAATCGGTAGCGAGTACACATTCACAGCCGCCGCCAAGGGCATGGCCACGCATCATTGAAAGAGTTGGGACAGGAAGGTCTTCGAGCTTGCTGAAGATTGAATTAGCGAATCTTAACCATTCATCAAGTTCTGCTTCTGGCTTAGCAAATAGGCCAAGAAATTCAGTGATGTCTGCGCCTACAATGAACGCGTCTTTGTTTGAAGTTAAGATTAAACCACGTAATCCTGCGTGAGCATTAAGAGCATCTAACGCTTTATCTAGTGATTCTAAAGTAGCAAGGTCGAGTTTGTTTACAGAGGCTGGTGCACAGAAGCTTAATTCCGCAATACCATCTTGTAATTCCTTTACCTGTAGGGTGTTAGCTTGGTAAATCATTGTCTATCTCCATGACATACAATCCACGATTGTTTGAGAGAATCTTGTTATCTTTCTATTATTGTAGAATACCTGGTAAGACCAGTTATCTTAGTCTGTACCTCTGCTTGATTAATTTCAATACATTTTTTAAACAATTGTTTAACATTGTGCGATGGCACAGATCCTCTAACCCTTATTATTCACGCGTGATACACTTCGTCGCTCTTATTAACTAAGTTAACGATATGAATGAACAGCCTTATTTAATACCTTCTGCGTCGGCTCTGTTTGAAGAAGAGATAAAAAAGAGCGTCTTTATTACGCATCTTGCTCATACTCCAAGTGTTGAAGCTGCAAAACAGTTCGTAGAACAGGTGAAAAAAGAGCATTCTTCAGCACGACATAACTGTTGGGGTTTTGTTGCTGGTCGACCTGAAGACTCAATGCTTTGGGGTTTCAGTGATGATGGTGAACCCTCGGGTACAGCGGGTAAGCCTATCTTGGCGCAACTATCGGGCTCTGGTGTCGGTGAATTAACGGCTGTTGTGACGCGCTACTCTGGCGGAATTAAGCTTGGAACCGGCGGTTTGGTTAAGGCTTACGGCGGTGGCGTACAACAAGCTCTCAAGCTGCTTCAAACTATCGAGAAAAAAATAACCACAAAATTACGGCTAGAGTTAGACTATGGCTTTGTGCCGATCGCACAATCCATCATGGCTCAGCATCAGGCTGTTGAGGTCCAAGCGGATTATGGTGTTCAAGTTGAGCTTATTATTGAAATAGAGCTCCTTCAGGTAGATTCGTTTACCCAAACCATGATCAATAAAAGCGGTGCTAAGGCACTGGTAACGAAAGTCAAAGACAACTAGGAAGTGTGAAGCATTTCGCTTCGTTCAATAGCTCATGCAATTTCGCTCAATTATTCGAATCGTCGGATTATTATTAGCACTTTTTAGTGTATCAATGCTTGCTCCTGCGCTCGTCGCACTGATCTATCGAGATGGTGCGGGTGTGCCATTTGTGACGACCTTCTTCGTTCTCTTATTCTGTGGAGCAACTTGCTGGTTTCCAAACCGACGTTATAAGCATGAATTGAAAGCGCGTGATGGCTTTTTGATTGTTGTTCTGTTTTGGACGGTAATCGGTAGTGCGGGTGCGCTGCCGTTTTTGATCGCCGATAACCCCAATGTGTCGGTAACCGATGCTTTCTTCGAATCCTTCTCTGCATTAACTACGACAGGTGCGACCGTAATTGTCGGCCTCGATGATCTGCCTAAGGCGATTCTTTTTTATCGTCAGTTCCTACAATGGTTTGGTGGTATGGGTATCATCGTATTAGCGGTAGCTATCCTCCCTGTTCTGGGTATCGGTGGTATGCAGTTATATCGTGCTGAAATCCCGGGTCCAGTAAAAGATAGCAAGATGACTCCGCGTATTGCTGAAACGGCAAAAGCGCTTTGGTACATCTACCTGAGCTTAACCATTGCTTGTGCAGTGGCGTTTTGGCTTGCTGGGATGAGCTTCTTTGATGCCATCAGTCATAGCTTCTCTACTATTGCGATTGGTGGCTTCTCGACTCACGATGCGAGCATGGGGTATTTCAATAGCCCTGCGATCAACATGATTACAGTTGTGTTCCTTCTTATATCCGCATGTAACTATTCGCTTCACTTTGCTGCATTTGCTTCAGGTGGTGTGCATCCTAAGTATTATTGGAAAGATCCTGAGTTCCGCGCCTTTATCTTTATTCAGGCAGTACTGTTCTTGGTTTGTTTCTTATTACTGCTCAATCATCACTCTTATGATTCGTACTACGATGCTTTCGACCAAGCCTTGTTCCAAACCGTGTCTATCTCTACGACCGCGGGTTTTACAACGACGGGTTTCTCAGAGTGGCCATTGTTCTTACCCGTACTGCTTTTGTTCTCTTCTTTTATAGGGGGATGTGCAGGTTCTACGGGTGGTGGTATGAAAGTGATTCGAATCTTACTACTTACTCTGCAAGGTGCTCGTGAAATGAAGCGTCTTGTTCACCCACGGGCTGTCTATACCATCAAGGTTGGCGGTTCTGCACTACCACAACGTGTTGTAGATGCGGTCTGGGGCTTCTTCTCTGCATACGCATTAGTGTTTGTGGTTTGTATGCTGGCTCTTATTGCAACTGGTATGGACGAGTTGAGTGCTTTCTCTGCGGTAGCGGCGACATTAAATAACCTTGGCCCGGGCCTTGGTGAAGTCGCGGTGCACTTTGGCGATGTGAACGACAAAGCAAAATGGGTACTTATCGTATCTATGCTGTTTGGCCGATTAGAAATCTTCACCTTATTAATCTTATTGACCCCTACGTTTTGGCGTAGCTAAGGACAACATTGTGGCAAAAGTTCTATTTTTGTATTCAAGCCGTGAAGGGCAGACCAAGAAAATCTTGAACTATATAAAAGAAGAAATGAGTGAGTTCGAATGTGAGCTTCAAGATCTGCACACTATTGGCAAGGTGGACTTTGCTCAGTACGACAGAGTGTTGATTGGCGCATCGATTCGTTATGGCCACCTTAATAAGAAGCTATATCAATTTATTGATGCCAACCTTACTCAGTTGCAATCAAGCAAGGTTGCGTTCTTCTGTGTTAACTTAACGGCGCGTAAAGAAGACCAAGGCAAAGATACACCAGAAGGCAGTGCGTATATTAAGAAGTTCCTTACCAAGTCTCCATGGCAGCCGACTTTAATCGGTGTATTTGCAGGTGCCCTCTATTACCCACGTTATAACTGGTTCGATAGAACCATGATCCGCTTTATTATGAATATGACAGGTGGTGAAACGGATACAACGAAGGAAGTTGAGTACACAAACTGGGAAAAAGTCTCTTTGTTCACTGAAAAACTGAAGAATATGTAAGATAAAAGCCTACTTTTGAGGCGTTTTGAGTTCTTTTTAATCGAACGAATAAAAAAACGAAAAAAACTTAAAAAAGGGCTTGCCAGTGTGATCGAAATCTCTATAATGCCACCTCGCTGACACGGGATGGCTTCTTAGGAAACCAGAACGAATCAGCAAGCCAAATTAGCCAAGCCAAGCGCTTGAAAAAAGTTTTGAAAATAGTGGTTGACACTAAAACTTAAATCGCTAAAATGGCCGTCCGATTTGAGCGAAGCTCAAAAAGGAAAAGCTCTTTAAC
>NZ_VTXG01000020.1:0-80159 GCF_013114515.1 Vibrio sp. AIC-3
GGCTTAGAAGATAATAAAATTGTCCTTACCCCAGCACAGCTACTGGCTAATACTAGCGATGTTGATGACAACGATATTGGCAAATTATCCATTGAAAACCTACAGGCTGACCATGGTGCTATTGCGTTAAATGCCGATGGCACATTTACCTTTACCCCAGAAAAAGACTATAACGGCGATGTACACTTCAGCTATGACGTTAAAGATGCTCACGGTGGTGTGACCCACACTGGCGCATCAACGACGCTCTCGGCAGCTGGCGATGCTGCGATCTTCACCGGAGATAAAAGCGGTCAAATTACAGAAGATCGCCATGTACAAGGTGATGCTCAACATACGATATTTGTCACTGGCGTGTTGAATGTTATCGATCCTGATGCCAGTGAAGATCATTTTTACGCCACTCGTAATGCCCATGCGGTCAGTGATCCCTATGGCGGTCATCTGACCATTGGAAAAGCCGGTGATTGGGCTTATTCGGTTCCCAATGCCAATATTCAGCACTTAGCGGCAGGGCAAGTCGAGCAGGTTCAATATGAAGTAACGACCGCTGGTGGTGATAAACAAATTATTACCATCAATGTGCATGGCACTAATGATAAACCAACAGTTTCTGAAGCTATCGCAGGTGCACATAACATTGATGAAGATGCTGCAAATGCGACCTCTGGGCAAATTATTATCAGCGATGTTGATCATAGCGATCAACATTCTGTCAGTATTGATAGCCAACATCAGCCACAGTATGGTTCTGTTACCTATAATAGCAATACACAAACTTGGGTCTACACACTTAATAACAGCAATAGCCATGTTAATGCTTTAAATAATGGTGAACAATTGACCGATAAGTTTTCTCTATTAGTCGATGATGGACACGGGGGCATTACAACTCAAGAAGTTGAAATGCGCATTGATGGACACAGCGATGTTCCACCAATGCCAACCCTAGTTGCCCCTGCAAAAATTACCGGCAGTGCAGGCAATCAGGACCTGCATGCCTCAATCGGAATTCCTCCAATTATTCACCAAGGAACGCCTACGCCAATGACAGGCTGGGGAATCTCAGATCACCACGGACACTCTCTCACTGCATTACACGGTCAATTTGGTACTTTGCATGTCAATCCTGCAACCGGAGAGTTGAGTTACGATTACCAACAAACTTCATCAGGCGTCGTTAAGACACATACAGGAGGCTCTTACGGTAGTGGTACAGACGAAACCGACTCGTTTGTTTTAACCCTAGGAGGCGATCAAAACTCACAAGTCGCGGTGCACCTACATTTGCACTCGCAATCCGTCCATGGAAACAGCGGACATCACATTGACCAAACCACACTAACTGGCATGGATTTATCGCCAATCGCTCCATCACCTCCTCCAGCACCCGGCATGAGCCAAGCGGATGAACCGGATGCCTCTTTCAGCACCCCTGATGAAGTTACTCTTAATTTTGATGAGGTGACGGCAAACCTAGAACATACAGCGATAGGCGAACACGAACAGCGTTCTGGTGCCCATGCTTACCTAGACGCTCTGGGTATTAATGCTGACTCGCCGTCTATAGATTCACCGTCACACAATGTACCAGTAGCGCATGATATCGATATCATTTTCAGTGATGCCGAGAGTGCTTATGGGGCTGAGCAAACTGACGATGGTATGAGTGATGGGCTGTCTCACCATACCGATAACCCATCTATTGATGATTCTTTACACCATCATAATGACGTTGACGGACTGCCTGACATAGACCCAAATAACTAGAACATCACCCCTTCGGTTAGATAAAAAAAGGAGCACGGCATGTGCTCCTTTTTTATGCAAGCCAGAGTGGAGGACTTTACCTCTCTCCAAACGCCACGCTAACATTGGTATAAATCGGTTTCCATAAGTATTGGAACACCGACTTCTCGCCAGTTGTGATGTCTACTTCACCCGTCATACCCGGCAGTATGGAAAAGCTTTCAGGGTTATCACGGAAGTAAGGCGTATCAACCGACACTACAACTTCATAATAGATCTCGCCACGTTCGCTTTGACTTGTGGTCGGTGAAATACTCTCTACCGCCCCTTTTAAAGCCCCAAAGCGGCTGTAATCAAACGCATCAATCTTGACTCGAGTGGGCTGCCCAACACTCACAAAACCAATATCTCTTGGGGACAAACGTGCTTTGAAGTCAGCGTTCCCTCCGACAGGCACAATTTCAACTACCGTGCCACCCGGCTGAATAACACCACCATCCTGCGTGCTTGGTATGCTTTGCACCAAGCCTTGTAGCGGTGACACTAACATAGTGTTCGTCAATTTAGCTTGGCTTGAACGAACTCTAGCATTCAATGCTGATAAGTCAGATACGGCTTTAGAACGATCATCGCTCACTTTAGCTTTCGCTTCCGCCAGAAGCTGTATGATTTTTTGGTCATTACTGTCAGCTTGTCTAATCAATACCGACTTCTTACCACGAGCTTCTTCGATTTTCTGTTCGATACTGGCCAATTTTTGTCGCATTTCAAGCACACGTAAACGTGAAATGTTACCCGCTTTATAACCCTTCTCCAGTATGTTCAACTCTTGCTTAGTCGCATTTAACTCTTTCTCATAACTCGGCAAGGCCTTTTCTACGCTACGAAGCTGCTCTGCAATTTGCTCGCTCTCTTTCTCAAGCACCACACGCTTTTGGAAGTAGAGGGCTTTTTGCGCGTTCAGCTGCGCTTTTTGCTGGCTGACGATCTCTGGGTAATCGACCTCAAACTCAGCAAGGTTAGGCTCACGTTGCTCAAGCAGCGCATTCATACGTTCCACACTGGCTAGAAGCGTCACTTGTTGGGACTTTAGCTCTTCAAGGGCGGTACGCTGGAAAGTGGCATCAAACTCAACAAGCGGCTGGCCTTTCTCTACCAACTGGCCTTCTTTAACAAAAATTTGCTTTAACTTACCGCCAATCGCACTTTGTAATACTTGCTTCTCGCCTTCCGGAATCACAGCACCTTTGGCTTTGGCGATTTCATCAACTTGAGTGACTACAGACCAAGTGGCAAAAGCAATAACACATAAGGCAACCGACCATGTGGCCAGCGCCAATGTACGAGCCGTATTTTGTGATTCAACAAGCTCACCGTAGCGCTTGCCCTTCTCGATAGATTGTTTAGTCATTAGCGACTCCTTGCTTAGACTCTGATTGTTCTTGTTGGGCTGCATTTTGTTGAGCAGACGCCTCTTGAGTTGACGGCTGTAGCTCTTGAGATAACGGTTGCTCAGATAACTGCGGTTCTTGAGAAGCTTGAGGCTCTGAAGGCTGTTCCTGCTTCGAAGACTGCTCCGGCTCTAATGGACCGGCATAAACCACTGCACCTTCATTTAATACCACCACTTTATCGGCAAGCTTGATTAAATCCGGATCGTGGGACGTGTAAATCACCGTTGCTTTTCCTTTTTTCGACTGCACAAACTCACCAAAGATACGTTTAGCATTTGGGTGAGCATCAGGCACAGGATTATCCATTAAGAACATTGGGTAGTCATAAACCAGCGCTTTCGCGTCAATGAGGATCTGCGCGACGCTGCCAGACAACATGTCAAAAAGGCTGTCCGGCTGAATACTGCTGATGGAAGTATCGAGCCCACCTGATAATGTCTCGAACCAACGCTTTCCGCCCACCATTTCAATTGCAGAGATCATTTTCTTATCTTCGACTTTGTGACCGTCGTTTAGCCACTCTCGAATACTCAGCGTAAGCAAATCAGGATATGCGGCTCGAATGAAACACCAGTGGCGATAAAGCTGCGGATCGTATTGAACGAGGTTAACGCCTTCAAGCTCGACCATCCCGTTTTGGATAGGCTGCAAGCCAGACAGCACTTCAATTAATGTTGATTTACCGCTCCCAGAAGGGCCGGTAATCGCGACAATTTCACCGGCTTCAATATCAAAACTCACACCATTCAAGGCCGGGCGACTCTGTTTGGGATAGCGCAGCGTCACTTGGTCTAATTTCAAGTTAGGCGCTACCACAGGTAACGGGTGATGCTGGTAACTGAATTCACGCTCAGACGGCTGAGACAAAATGCGGTTCACTTGCAGCTTGGATTGATTAAAGCTATTAAAACGCATCGCACTGTTTGCCAACACCTGAGCAGGACCCGTCACCTTAGATATCAACATCATTGAAGCAATCAAACCACCAGGGGTCATCACTTGTTCAAAAATAAGTCCTATACCTAACCCCATCACGGCGAGTGTCGAACCCACACCAATGAAATAGTAAATCGAGGTGTACCGACTCTGGAGAACCGATTGATTAAAGGTCACTGTTGAAGCAAGAAGATTGGCTTTTTTGAAACGTTGAATCCAGTGCTCTGAGAATCCAGCACTGCGAATAAAGGCAAGCTTGGATGACAGCTCATTAGTCATGTTTTGACGATTCGTACCTGCCACTGTCGATTGCATCGAGCGCTTGCTGCTAGAGCGTATCGAACGCTTTGCTAGCAAGTAATAAAGGATTAAAGAGACGACTGGAACCAGTACCAACCATCCGCCTAAAACACCTATCGCAAGTACAAAAATAAGAATGAATGGTAGGTCAAATAACGCATTTCCTAATGGCCCCGATAGCACACCTGAAATACGCTCTGACAACATCACTTGGTTTTGCTGACTAGAAGAAGCTGTTTGCTGATTTTGAGCATAGCTATTACGAAGCAGACGCTGCACGAGGGATTGAGAGATCTCACGACTTACTCGGTTGGAAACTGAAGCAAACACTCGGCTACGTAATGTTCTCAACCAACCCATCATCACAAACAACAACGCTGCGCCAATGGCGATACCTTGCAGCTCATGCCCTGCATCACCGCCAATCACATGGTCATAAATCGACATCGTGATGAAAGGAACGGCAAGCGCAAATAAGTTAGTGATAAAACTGACTAGCAGCAATTTAGGAATAATGGGGCGAAACGCATGTAGCCGTTCGCCAACCCAATCAGGAGAAGCCTTCTCTAGTGGTGGACCTTCGATAACGATGCAAAACTGAGGGACATCGGTGATGTCGTCATTGGCATTAAAGGCAACAAATTGTTTGGATTCTAAATGACCAGAGACAAGCTCATTTTCACCAAGCACCAGCAAGACCAATTTATGTTCACCAACGTCATCTAGGTTGGCAACCAAGCGATAAGGCAGTGCAAGCCTGTCGAACAAGGCAAACATATCGTCGATTGATTCAATGCCATTTTCATCGACCCATTGATGTGCGAACAACTGGATATTAGCATTAACTTCCAACTGCTTAAGAACGGAAAGGCTCTCGGTTTCTAAATGGTTCATCACCTCTTGTCGACCGCTGGTATCTGCACGGTTGTTCGTACCTGAAGGGTTACCAATATCTAAACGATTCATACGACGGCCTCCTGATTGCTCTCGCTGTCGACCGTAATAGCTCGACTTTCCACTGTAATGATTCGATTAGCCAATTCGCGAAGCTTCGAATGGTAGCTCACCATCAGTATCGTGCGTCCTGCCGTTACTTCTTCTTCCAACACCTTAGCTAGATTCCCAAGGGCGTCTAAATCAAGTGAAGAATCCGGCCTTTCCAACATGATTATGGGTTTATCACTTGCCAATTGAGCCGCGATATTGAGCATTTTCACGTTACCCATACTCAACAAAGAAGCACTCGTATGGCCAATTTGTGTCTCTAGTCCATCGGGTAATCGAGTAATCTCTTTGGTTAAACCCAAACGCTTTGCATAGTCACTGGCGCTTTGCGTTTTCTCAGGGTCAAACCCGCACAAGTTGTCGAGAATAGTACCCGACACCAACTGCCCTTTAACGCCACAGTAGGCCACAATATTGGTTACGGATGCGATTGAAACTGCAGCTCCGTTAATGAAACACTCACCCGCTTTTAGATCATCAATACCTGCAATCGACGACAATAAATGACTGTTAGTGTGGCGATCCTCACTCTCTAACAATACCAACTCACCTTTATTCAGTGTGACATCTGCATGAGAGAGTTCACCGTATCTTTCAACGGTCGCTTGCTTGATTTCCAACGTCTCAAAGTCAGATAAGTGGTTCTCAGCTTGCTCAGAATCTGAAGAGTCCGATAGTGACAAGTCACTCAATTTTTCTATTGCCTGATTAGCACTGTGTATTGAATTAAGCTTAATTCGAACTCCCACCAAAGCACTTAAAGGTGCGACGGCTCTGCCCGATAAGATAGAACATGCCGCCAAGCCACCAGTAGTTAACTGACCATCCAACACCCACAAGCTCCCCGTAATCACGAGTAAAACTGACGTGGCTAATGCAGCAAGCTGAATACATTCTTGGGCGAAGGCGTTCTGTTCTTCTTCTCTCGCTTTAGACTGAGAGCGAACATTATTGAGGGATTTAAACTGATTGAAGATTCGAGACTCAACGGCCTGGCGTTTGATTCCCTGAATGGTTTGGCTCAGTAAAATCAAGAACGCTTTTCGCTCCTGCTCATCTTGGGAAGCCTCTTCACTTAAGCTTTTTACGCGAATAGAAGATAACCAAACGATTCCAAGAGTAATCAGCCAAACTGCCAAAGGTATCGCCACCAGCTCACCGCCGATGTAAGCCACCAAGCCCAAGAAGATCAAGGCAAAAGGCAAATCAATAAAGCCTGCAATCACACCACCGGAATACCAATCTTTGACTTTGGATACAGAACCAAGCCCCTCTTCCACGCCGCCAACACCAATGTTGCGGAGATGGCCTGATGAAGCCGTTGTTACTCTTTCAACCAAAGTTTGATAGGTCGCTTTCTCGGTATTGCTGGCCGCGGCTGACAAAAGCCAAGTACGCACAAACCGGATTAATGCTTCCATGGCAACAGCCAACGCTGCACCCGCCAACAACAAAGTGGCAGTACCGTAACTTTGGTTAGGTAAAATACGATCGTAAATTTGTAAAACCGTTAACGGAACGGCGAGAGAGAGAAGATTTATGAGTAAAGAAGGCAGTAGGACTTTCCCCACCACCCCTTTGTTTTTCATTGAACTTGCGGGCATACACAATCCTTATCCATGCTTATGAAATAAGATTGGTACACCATGTTGAGTATTGCAAGGTAACGAACTGATTTAACGTGTTTTTCAATATAAATATGACACAGATCTTTCTACACAAATCTATGGCTATACCCGTACCTTAAAAACGCTCCTTACAAGCGCTCCTTACAAACAATCGTCGTAATCCGTTATCGCCTGCTTTAACTTTGAAAAGTCTGAGTTACATAAATACGGTCTCAACGCTTCAAACATCTCTTCTGGCCACTCGTATATTTTGAATGAAATGAGTTCGTCAATAACGGACTCACCAAAGCGGTGTTTAACGACTTTAGCTGGAGAACCACCGACAATGCTGTAGGGAGCGACGTCTTTTGTCACCACACTATTCGCTGCAACTACGGCGCCTTCGCCAATCGTCACACCGGGCATCACCATCGCTCGCATGCCTAACCAAGCTCCATCTTCAATGTGAGTATCACCTTTGCCAATGTAGGCGTCGTCGATAACATCCATAAATGGATACAGTAAAAACCAATCAACTCTGTGGGTATGGTTGCCACCCATTAAAATCACAACCTCTGCGCCAATACAGACATAATCGCCGATATAGAGTTCGTCGATTTTCCATCGAGGCTCCCACTGGCGGCTGACGTCGTCGCCGTGTAAATAACGCACTACCGATTGTTCAAAACCATTATCCCAGCAATCGCTGTAATAACTGTGTTGACCTTTTACATGAATATTGGGGTTGGTTACGACTTCATGCAGCAACTCGAATTTGGACCAATGCTTCTTTTGCATTTTTACCTCTGAATGATCTATTAAGTTTTATTCGTTAACTATCAAAATGCTCGACGATGCAACAAGGTGCACAAACTAATGCCCTATAAACACACGGTTCACTGGGATGAATAATAAGTATCACGCTTAAATCATAGCAAAGTCGCTAAAACTAAAGAGGTGTCAGTGGATTCGAGGTTGCTTAAGAAGAGGAAGTAATTTCAAAGTTTGTCTAGTTTTTATCGATAACTTGGTTGGATAATTTACAGGCGTAGTGTATCTGTTTAGTCGCACCAATTTGACAGGAAGATGTGATTAATAAGGTTTCAAATATCGTTTCGTGGAATACGGCATGAACAAGAGCCTGCGCGATTACACAGGCTCAAACTTAGACTCAGCTATAAACTTCGGAGCTCGCTTGGAGCTGGGCTCAGCGACTACATGCGTGCAAGCTGTACTTTTCTATCTTTATTCACCACGCAGAAGTTACCGCGCTTAGTACGACACTTAGAGCACCGTTCGCATTCAACAGGGCTTCTATCCCCTTCCTTCCAACGCTTAACTAAATGGGGTTCAGAAAGCAGCGGTCTTGAAAGCGCGAAGTACTCAATGCCCGTGTTGTTTGCAATCGCTTCGATAGCATCAAAATCCGTTAGACCACCTACCGTGATCACTGGGATATTAACGTCTTGGCTGATCGCGTGACCATACTCATGGAAATAGCCTTCAGCTTGAATGGTAAAGCCATCGTGCGACTCGCCAATCATAGTGTCTGCTTTACCATGAATATTACCTGACACGACAATGCCATCCACGCCCATTTGTTCAAGCTTTTTACAAACAATACGTGTTTCGTCAAAGGTGACACCACCTTCAAAAAACTCAGATGCAGTGAGTTTAACTAAGATAGGGAAATCATCACCCACCAGCTTGCGCGTCGCGGTATAGATCTCTAACAAGAATCTCATGCGGTTTTCTAAGCTACCGCCGTATTCATCTTCACGTTGGTTGTAATAAGGGCTTAGAAATTGGTTAATCAGGTAAGTGTGAGCGGCATGAATTTCAACGCCATCAAAACCTGACTTCTGTGCTCTTAATGACGCTTGAGCAAAGGCATCAACAATGTAGTCGATCTCGTCTTTGGTCATCGCTTTGCCTAGTGTTTGAGTTCCTTTTTCTGGAACCTCACTTGGTGCGTAGATCACTCGCTCGCCAAGATCATGCGTGGTCTTTGTGCCACCGTATGCCAATTGCATGACGATTTTAGAGTCATTGTCATGAACCAATTGAGTCAGCTTCTGATACTCTTCAATGAATGAGTCGTTATACATGCCCATCATGCCCGCATTCGGCTTTTCTTCTTCAACAATGTTCGCGTAGCCCGTCACGATCAGGCCGACTTCACCTTGAGCCAACTCTTCATAGATAGCGTACAGTTTATCTGTCATATGCCCATCTTCGGTGGCCATATTTTCCCACGTTGCACTTCTCATGAAGCGATTCTTTAGTGTCATCTTGCCAATGTGGGTTTCTGTAAACAAAGTGCTCAAGTGTCTTCCTCTCAAAATCGTGTTACGCAAGTTACCCATTAAGCATGGGCACTGATTCAGGCGGATACTACAGAGAATAAGGCAGCGAAAACTTAATCTAGATTAAGAGAGCGGCACTCTCATGTGAGAAAGATATAGAAAGCATCAAAAAGAGATAAAAAAGATTGGAGAAATGGTAACAAAAGAAAGTCGCTAAGTTTTAATAAGCGACTTTGTTCAATTTAATCTGGACTAAGTCAATGGTTCTTACGAGAGGTGTCCACCTGCGAATTTCTGCCTGCTAACAGTTATTTGAACTCATAGGTGTAAGACGCGCCAACACTGTTATTTTCACCGAAATCGTCCTCAGCAAAAATAGTGAAGAAGTTGAATGATTGAGCGTCACTCAACATGTAGCTAGCACCGACGCCTGCCCAATACCCTGAATAATCATCAGACCCCATTGAACCGCCACCGAAGCCCATGATAGACCATTCATCAGTAATCGTTTTTAAACCAAACGCACCAATGTAGCCACCGTGTGTTGAGCTCGACATCAATACATAGTCAGAACCAACATTATCATCATCGAAAACCGCTACTTCGCCGTCATTATAGCTGTAACCAGCCATAGGGAAGATTTGCCAACCGAACGGCTCAATATCGAAATAGCTCAGTGGTATAAATGTGCCAATACTGTAGTTGTTCTTATAAGCATCGTTGTCATATTCAGAACGGCTAAAGTTGAAGTTAACAATACCCATAGGCAACAGCCATGAGCCGCCTATTCGCCATTCTTCGCCATCTGCGTTAACACGAGCATTGATCATTCGTGCTTCATCAAGCCCAATAGACCCAGAGAACTGCAGATCTTCGTTATAAGCAACGCCAGCTTTGGTTACGATTTTAGTCGGATCATCAGGGTGCTTCTCTTCAGCAAAAGCACCCGTTGAAAATAAAGACACTAAAGTAATGATTAGTAGATTACGTAATGTCATTAGAAGGTCGCGCTAACACCAACAAAGTGGATACGGCCATCGAACGAACCATTCAACAGATTAACTTGACCAAATCGACCATATCGATCCATCTCAACTGAACCCATATCAGCGTATTCATAGAACACATCAATTAAGATGTCGTCCCAGTAGGTAGATGCGCCAACTGAGTAGCGGTACTGTTCACCCACAGGAAGGTCAACCCATTGCATTGACGGATCGTCTTGCGGAGAAGTTTCGTAAGAGAAGCCAGCTTTCAAACGCCAGTCTGAATTCAATTGATAATCCGCACCTACCGCAAATTTCCAAACGTCATCCCAGTCACGCTCAATCGGAACACCATTAATTGGACTTCCTGCTATTCCAAAATCAAGAACGGTTGTATCCCATTCACTCCAACGATGGAACTGAATACTAGCAAGCAGGTCAAGTTGAGAGTTCAAAGCATAGCTCGCACTGACATCGATGATTTCAGGTAAAGCAATATCAGTTGATAATGAATTCAATACGCCTTGGTTAATAACACCATTTACATCATTGTTAAACTTATGCTCTAGCTTAGAACGGTAACTTGCGCCCAGCTTAAGTTTATCTGTCGGTGTGTACATTACGCCAAGGTTATAGCCGTATGCCCAGTCAGTATCTTGCTTCGCAGTAAGCATTGACGTTGTTTGTTGGAATGCAGCCCAACTGAATTGCACACCCGCGCCTACTGACCATTGGTCATTCAGCTTATAACTCAGTGATGGGTTCACTTGCATTGCAGTAAGAGTGATATCTTCTAGAAGTGCAGCACCCGCCCAATCACTGCCGTAATCAAGGCTAGAGCCGCCAACAGCGCCAAGCGCGATACCAAGGTGTAATTTGTCTGTGACTTGATGAGCGTGGAAGGCACCAAATGACGGCATTACGGAATGAGCTTTACCATCTGGATTACCACCGTTATCTTGATACTTCATTTCAAGATCGAATGCCATGGTGTTGATGGTCGTTTTGCTTTCGCCCATGTGAGACATAGTGGCAGGGTTTGTCCACATCGCCGCTGCAGATCGAGTGTAAACACCGTCGCCAGCACCAGTAGTACCAGCGTTGGCAACGACAGCTTCTTGCAAAAACAGGCCACTTGCGAATGCATTTGAGCTCGTAAAAATTGCAGTGGCAGCTAGAGAGTAAGTAAAAGTTTTGTTCATCAGAGCGCTCATTTAGCCTTAGACATTAAATTGCTCTAAGGTTACCGCAAAGCCCCATAAACAAAGGGAATATCGATTATTCCTGTACAAACATTATTTGAACTTTCTTGCTAAGTAAGAGCGTGGCTTGTCAGGATGAATTTCACGCTGTGCTGCTATCGCTCGGTTCTTACCTAACCCTACTTTGATCTGATACCAAGTTTCGTAGAACACAGCCATTCCGGGGCTTGACCACCAAATCTTGTTGTAGAGTTTCTTATTAGCAGCGACGACATCTGGCGACCGATTCGCACACTCAAGTGCCAACGCATAGGCTTCAGCGTAAGGATCTTCGGCAATCTTGGTCACCAACCCATATTCTTTAGCGGTTTCACAGTCGATCACTTTGGCCGTCATCGCCATTTCAAGGGTGTGATCTTTACGCATCAGCTCTCTAAAAGCGATAGCGCCTCCCATGTCTGGAATCAGACCCCACTTTGCTTCCAATATAGAGAAGTTCGCATCCGGGCTAGCAATTCTAAAATCACCCCCACTGACCAATTGCAGGCCGCCTCCCCAACAACGACCATGAATCGCAAAAATGACAGGGCATGGAATATCTCGCCAACCCAATGAAAAGCGTTGTGCAGCGTTAGGCAATGTCGGTAGCCATTTAAACAAGAGCTTCATCGCCCCAGATTTACTGGTTAATAGGGACTTAACATCAAGCCCTGAACAAAAATCAGAACCCTCACCTTTTACTATTACGGCACGAATCTCGGTGTTCTTTTTCAGCTGAGTCACCATGTTATTCACGCCTTGAAACATTGCCATATCAATAGCATTGAGCTTATCGGGTCGATTCAACACAACCGTCGCAATTTGGTTTTCATCGATAGAACAAGTAATACGATCGAGGTTTGGCATGGTGGCTACCTTATCAGTGGTCAGACCTTTAGGTTATACATTTTATTAACATATGCCAAACTTGCACATTAAGAAGCGAGACCTGTGTTGCTTAACGTCTTTCCCTTTACACAAACGACATCAACAAAAAAGCAGTGATGGATCGCTCCATTCACTGCTTTTCATCCGTAGCTTTTATCGCCAATGGCTTTGATTGCCAGTAGCTTTGATTAGCAATGGCTTTCGGTCATGAGCAAAACCTATGTTCTTCGAGATTTCAGTAGCAAGAAGATAAAGTAGCTGCCAGCAATAATGGAAACTAACGTCCCTGCCGCAAGCTGCGCTCGGAACACTACCACTTGCCCTAAGCAGTCAGAAAATAGCATATATTCTGGTAACTTAAACCAAAGCGCTGAACATTAAAAAGGCCATTGAAATTCATCATTTCAATGGCCTTCTCGTTCCTACTAGCCAGGCAGCTAGCTAATTACCTAAGCAACTAACTGAGCTGGGACTCTCTCGCTTCTCGACTACTGAAACCACGTAAAATATTAAACAGGGTAATCAGTGTGAACAACATGATGACAAGCGATAGATGCCACGCTTCTCCTAGTCCTAACTGAACCAGCCCCATGCTCACCATTGAAGACACCACCATCTGCCCTCCGCCAGACATCGCAGCAGCCGCGCCAGCGTTCTTCTTATAAGGCAACATCACCAACGCCTGAGCACAAGGTAACGCTATACCATTGCCAAGAATCATCAAGAACTGGCCAAGCATTAAATAAAGTGGCTCAAGTGGACAAAAGAAAAGCCACAACGCCGCAGCCACATGTAATACAGGTGTGCATAACAGAGTTTTCTTGTTACCCAGCATAGGGCGAATACGGTTACATAAGCCTGTTCCGCCAAGCATGCCTAATGCTGGAATCACCGCCCACATCGCGTATTCATCTGACGTCATACCAATCTGGTTTTGCATGATAAATGGCATCACCGACACAGTGGTGATCATCAAGCTAAAGTTAAGCCAACCGATACTCGCAAAGCTCATAAAATAACGAGAAGTGAGTAGCTCTTTATATTGAGAAACCATTTTATTCGGTGAAGGGATCGTCGAAACCTGAGTGACAGTTTCTTTAAACTTGAACGCCAATACACCCCAAGCCAATGAGACATAGCCAAGTAGTGAGATGAACACCATGCTCCAACCGAAGTGGAAGTTAATGAATCCACCGATAACGGGCGCGATCAAAGGTGTTATAGACGCAACCATAGCAATGTAAGACATCGCCAAAGGCAAGTCTGCCCCACTGAATCTGTCTCGCGTAGAAGCACGAGCAAGTACCGCGCAACAACCGGTTCCTAAGCCTTGCAGGAATCGCCCCATCACCATGCTAGTAAACGAATGGCTGAAGAAGATGATCATCAATAACCCAAGCATGGCAATCAACAAACCGCTTAGCAGTACCTTCTTGCGTCCTAAAGCATCGGAAATAGGGCCATAAATAAACTGGGAAGGGCCAAAGCCTAATAAATACACACTCACCAAAAGCTGGGCTTGCTCTAGCGAGACATCAAAATCTTTTGCGATCCAAGGCAAAGAAGGAAACACCAAGCCCATACTGAGCTGGCCGATACTGATGACCAAGCACGCAAGTAAGATCGATTTAAAATCAAATCCACGACTCATCGTTTAATAGGTCCGTTCGAAGAAAAATCGTGCGTATCTAACTCACAACATAAAAACTGAGAAAATAGCGAAAATGCTGCTGGTGAGTTGTTCATAATGCTCCGACGGGATCAAATAGAGAAAGGCACAGTAAACATACGTGAGCTTGTATAATCATACAATAGGCGTTCAACTAAATATGTGAATAGTCACTTTTCAGCAACCTCGGCTTTCCGCCAATCGGTCACAAGCGCTAGACTAACACTAGATGCTCATAATCAAGGGATTTCAATGAACACTCATCACCGTATTTTTTCATGTGCTTTGGCGCTGCTTGCCTCTGGTCCTATAACGTCAGCCTTTGCATGGCAGGCAGAGAAGATCACCGACGGACTCGTGATCCCTTGGGGACTGGCTTATGTCAACGATAAGTCCATGTTAGTCACAGAAAAATCAGGCGTCATTAAACATGTCGATTTAAAAACAGGCGATCAAAACACACTGTTCAGGCTGCCCAATGTATGGGCGAAAGGCCAAGGTGGATTATTGGATATCGCACTCTCCCCTTTTGAAAACGGAAAGTTCTACGTCACTTACAGTAAAGACGTCGATAGTGAAGGCGTAACGACACTGGCTTCTGCTAATTACAGCAATAATGAAGTCACCAATTGGACAGATGTGTTTGTATCTAAATCTAGAACGGACACCGGACGTCACTTTGGTAGCCGTATCACCTTTGATGATAGCCACCTGTATTTTTCAATCGGCGACCGTGGTGATCGAGACAACGGCCAAGACACCATGACTCACGCCGGATCAATATTACGACTGAATGCCGATGGAAGCACACCAAGCGATAACCCATTCACGGATAACAACAAAGTGCTCAATGAAATTTGGAGCTTTGGCCATCGTAATCCACAAGGTCTGTATTACGATTTCCCGACTCAAAAGCTTTGGTCGATTGAACACGGCCCTCGCGGTGGTGATGAAATTAACCTAATAAAAGCGGGTGCCAACTATGGGTGGCCTGTCACCTCACACGGAAAAGAGTATTGGGGCCCTATCAGCGTTGGCGAATTTGAAACCAAAGATGGTATTGAAACGCCTACAAAAGTCTATGTCCCTTCGATCGCGCCGGGCAGCTTGATTGTTTACCAAGGAGACAAATACCCAGAACTGAAAGGTAAGCTGCTGGCTGGCGCACTAAAACTTACTCACATCAATATTGTGACAGTCAATGAACAAGGTGAGGCAATCGAGGAAGAACGCATTTTAGAGGACTTGGGCGAAAGGATAAGAGACATCGAAGCTTCACCAAACGGCGACATCTTCTTCAGCACCGATAATGGCAACCTGTACCGCTTGAAAAAGTAGCCGATACATCGTTCAATTAAAGGCATTTACGTTACAACGACATTTATAAATATAAGCCGTTAAAAGTGTGCTCAACGCCCGGTTAGCGGCTTTAAATTTTCAAAAATGAATGCGCTAAAACAGTGCAATTACTCCAAATTCGTCATCAATTTCGACCACCTTTTTCACAAAAACTACAACAAATCACCATACAACTGTAACTCCATGATATTTAAGGAATGCAAAGTTTGACTACCCCCAAGTTTCTGCAACCTTTCACTATGGATTCGATTGACTATCCCCTGATTTGATTTAGACTTCACTCCGGCTAGAAAGAAAGTTCTTTGTATATAAACATTTCGTTGGATTACTAGTAACCCCGTTGTGTTGTACGCAATAGCAATAAACTTTTCCGCGCTATCAGTGCCACAATTGGCTCAAAATAAAAATTTAATTTTAGGATATCATCATGTCTAACACAGTTACTGGTACAGTAAAATGGTTCAACGAAACTAAAGGCTTCGGCTTCATTCAACAAGAAAACGGCCCAGACGTATTCGCACACTTCTCTGCTATCACTGGCGACGGTTTCAAAACTCTTGCTGAAGGCCAAAAAGTTGAGTTCGTAGTATCTCAAGGTCAAAAAGGCCCACAAGCTGACAGCATCAAAGTACTTTAATCTGGTATTTTAAAGCTTTCTAAAAATAGCCAGCCTCTGCTGGCTATTTTTTTACCCGCTATTCAGAGATTTAAGGTAATATTCCCCTTCACTATTTCTACCTAAGACACCCTCTCAATGGCTCTTAAACCGACAATCTACAAGTTTCGTATCTCTTTAACCGATATGAATCGCGACTATTACGACTCTTTCAATCTAACGGTTGCACAACACCCTTCTGAAACAGAACAGCGAATGATGGCTCGAATCATGGCTTTCTGTATCAATGCATCTCCTGAACTTGAGTTCACTAAAGGGTTGTCTAGCATTGAAGAACCCGATTTATGGCAGAAGTCGTTAGACGATCAAATCCTAGAATGGGTTGATGTAGGCGAACCTGATCCAGAGCGTGTTAAGAAGGCAACTCGCCTATCTAAATCAGTACGCGTATTCAGCTTCAACACTAAATCAAACGTTTGGTGGGAGCAGAACAAAGGTAAATTCGGCTACCTAAAAGCTCAGATCGTTCGTCTAGACAACGATGGTATTGAGCAGCTAGCAGCGATGACACAACGTACGATGGATCTTTCAGTCATGCTGACGGGTAACTCTGCTTTCATTAACAGCGATACTCAATCGGCAGAAGTAACGTGGGAAGAGCTACAGAGTAATGACTGAGCGTCCAACCCCGAATAGTTCGCAAACAGAAGCTAGCCTGCAAGAAGAAGCCAAGCAGCAAGCCGACGCGCAGCAAGAAATCAAAGCCAAACAACAAGCTAGAACCAAGCTTCACCAGTGTTTAAAAGAAGCAGGTTTAGGTTCAGTCAAAGCGCTCTCGACAGGCTACGAGAAAGAGCTGTCGTCATTTATTGATGAAAACCACGCTTTGTTTAAACACGCTTGCGAGAACAAGCCGGAGAACTCTGCACGTCAGACGTTGCTTGGCTTGCTAACCAAGGAACATATCGATGCAAGCTATCGCTTTGAAAGCTATAAAGAAGCGAATGAGACGATGCAAAATGTATTCGATAATACTGTTGGCACTGAGCACAGTGACAAGTTTCAAAACTCTAACGCTCAACAGTTAAAACTAGTCACGCATTTGTGGTTGTTCATTCAAGGACGACTAGGAATGGATTACAGCCTAGCCAATGATCACGCAGCTGTAGCCGCTACGCTATTGTCTCGTATATCGAGAAGCAGTGATGATGAGATTCGCGTAGAGTTCATGGCCAGTTTTTACGATGGTTTGAACATCTATCAAGCCGAGAACAAGCCATCAGGTATTGTTCACCACTTAAAGCGTTTGTTTAACCTTTCTTAAGCACTCCCACCAGCGACTGATTCTAGTTACGCTCTATATGCTTTCAACAAACGTTAAGATATAGAGCGTGCTTTTTCTGCTTGGCCGCAACAGATTCCCTATTACGTTCATTCTTCACTTTAGGGAATAACAGCATTCTCAGCCATTACAGTTGACTTCATTACAGGCGTAAAAAAGCCCCGCATAAAGCGAGGCTTAGAATATATTTCAATGAACATCAATTTACAGAGGCTAAATTGAATTCATCTAATAATGCAGTGAATCAACGCAGGCCGTGTAAGAACTCGTGGCGCGTTGCTGGGTTTGATCTGAAGATACCGCCTAGAGCTGTTGTTGTCGTTTCGCTGGTTGCATCCATTACACCGCGAGATTTCACGCAGTAGTGAACCGCATCCATGGTGACAGCAACGTCATCGGTTTCGAGTAGCGTTTGCAATGCAACAAGGATCTGCTGAGTCATACGCTCTTGAACTTGTGGACGCTGAGCAAAGAATCGAACAATACGGTTAATCTTTGAAAGGCCGATGATTTTCCCACGAGGGATATAAGCGACCGCAGTCTTACCATCAATCGTCACTAAGTGGTGCTCACAAGTACTGGTCACGGTAATGTCTTTTACTCGTACCATCTCACGAACGCCCATCTTGTTTTCGATTACCGTAATTTTAGGGAAATTGGCGTAATCCAAACCAGAGAAAATTTCATCCACGTACATTTTAGCAATACGTTGCGGTGTTTCTTCCAGACTATCGTCCGTAAGATCAAGTTCAAGGAGAGTGAGAATCTCACGCATATGGTGTTCGATTCGTTCCTTTTTCTCTTCTCGGCTAACCTGGTTTGGACTCATTGGTGTCTCTAAACCACGGCTTGCTAGCGCATCTTTAACCAACTTCGCTGATTCGCTAAGACCTGACATTGAACTTCCTCTTTTATTACCCCTTCTGGATGGCAAACAAGGATACTCGGAATTTTGAATAAATACACCCATATTTTAAGGGAGGTCATTATTTACGGGGCTTAAACTGTGCTAGAGTGGCTAGAATTTCGTTGGCGAACCATCATGATTTGATAACTATTGAATCCCTATTGCCAACCGCCAAATCAAAATAATAACGATCAAAGGATTTCAATTATGGGCTGTTGCGACGCTCCGGGCTTGATGCCAATTGAAGAAGCACTAGATAAGCTGCTATCACCAATTCAACCTATTCAAACGACCTTATCACTGCCATTAGCAGAAGCATTGGGTTACGTACTTGCTGAAGATATTCTATCCCCTATTTTCGTCCCTCCTTTTGATAACTCAGCAATGGACGGCTATGCACTGCGCTTAGCAGACCTAGAGAACAGTAAAGTGCTGCCTTTAGCGGGCAAGTCCTTTGCAGGTCAACCTTTTGAAGGTGAATGGCCAGCAAACACCTGTATTCGCATTATGACTGGCGCAAAGATCCCGGAAGGTTGTGACGTCGTAATCATGCAAGAAAACACGGCTGAAACTGACGCTGGCATTGAGATTCAGCAAGACGACATCAAGCTGAACAATAACATTCGCCCTACCGGTGACGACATCAAGCAAGGCGATATCGTTCTTAGCCGTGGCGAACGTTTAACACCTCGTGACATTCCAATGATTGCTTCGCTCGGTGTGAGTCATGTAACTGTGGCACACAAACCTAAAGTCGCTTTCTTCTCTACTGGCGATGAGCTCAAGCCATTAGGTCAGCCTCTTGAAGATGGTCAGATCTACGACAGCAACCGCTACGGTATCAAACCACTGATTGAAGCGTTTGGTTGCGAAGCAATTGACCTAGGTATTATTCCTGATTGCCCTGCAACGCTTAAAGAAACCTTTGTAAAAGCGCAAGAACTGGCAGACGTAGTTGTCACTTCTGGTGGCGTAAGTGTCGGCGAAGCTGATTACACCAAAGACATTCTTGAAGAGCTTGGCGAAATCGGCTTTTGGAAACTAGCAATCAAACCAGGTAAACCATTCGCATTTGGTGAGCTAGACAACGCTTGGTTCTGTGGCCTACCGGGTAACCCAGTGTCTGCAATGATGACTATGTATGTGTTAGTTCAGCCTATGCTGGCTAAATTAGCTGGTCACACAGCATGGACAGCACCAGAGTCGATTCCTGCTATCACTAAATCTGCATTCAAAAAAGGCCCAGGCCGTACTGATTACCAACGTGGCATCTACTCGATTGAAAACGGTAAGTTTGTAGTAGAAACAACAGGTAACCAAAGCTCTGGCGCTTTCCGCTCAATGAGCTTAGCAAACTGCTTTGTGGTACTAGAGCGCGAACGTGGCCGTGTTGAAGTCGGTGAAACGGTTCAGATTCAACTGTTTAACTCCACGCTTTACTAACGAGGCTTGCTGATGGAAATACTGTCTGACGCAGAGATGCTTCGTTACAATCGCCAGATCATTCTCAAACAGTTTGATTTTGAAGGTCAAGAAGCGCTGAAACAGAGTTCAATCTTAGTGTTAGGTGCGGGTGGTTTAGGCTGTGCCTCTGCTCAATACCTTGCGACTGCGGGCATTGGTAAACTAATGCTGATCGACGACGATGTTGTCGAGCTTTCAAATTTGCAGCGACAAGTACTTCACACCGATACTGATATTGGTAAGAAGAAGGTCGATTCTGCCGCTGAATCTTTGCAGGTATTGAACCCGCATCTGACGATTGAAACTGTCGAACACAGGCTTGATGACGAGGCACTTGGCAAGTTAATTGAAGCACACTCGCTTGTTCTTGATGCCAGTGACAACGTCGAAACGCGCAATCAGTTGAACCGCTTATGTTACGCATCAAAAACGCCTCTAGTATCGGGCGCTGCGATTCGCATGGAAGGTCAGATTAGCGTATTCACTTATCAAGATGAAAATGCACCTTGCTACCAGTGCTTGAGCGCTCTATTCGGCAACGCTGCTCTAAGCTGTGTTGAAGCCGGTGTGATGGCACCTGTTGTTGGCATGGTTGGCGCGGCTCAGGCTTTGGAAGCTATCAAGGTTATTGCCGGGTTTGGACAACCAAAGCAAGGCAAGCTTTTGATTCTCGATGCCATGTCTCACAGCTGGCGTGAAATGAATTTAATGAAGATGCCTAATTGTTCGGTGTGTGGATAAGCTAAATCATATCCCCTCTTATCGAAAACTTAAGCCTTGACTATATGTTGGGGCTTTTTTATATCTCAACGTCAGCATCTCAACTCGCTTTATCAATTTGAAATACTCTATGAGAGATTAGTTTCATTTGAGTTCTCATTTTGAGAATACAATAAAAAAATCAGCACCACAAAATATAATCGTTAAAAATCAACGCGTTAAATTTGGCACATAACTTGTAACTATATTTGTACCTTCCATCACAAGGATGTAGATATGAGAATCACAACGTTAAGTTTGCTAATAAGTGCGCCATTGGTCGCCAACGCAGCGCCATTCGATACCTGCCCTAGTAAGGCATACCTTTTTCAATCCACCCCAGTGCAAGTTTGGGGGGTTAACCTAGTGACCGGCTCAACCACTCTGTTAGAAGACGATACGGGTATGAATGCCAATATCAATGGTGTTGGTTTCGACTTTCAAGACAGATATATTTATGGCTATGACACCACCAACAAACGCTTGGTGCGCCTTGGACAGGATTTCCAAGCTGAAGTTATCAATACCAGTGGCTTACCAACCGATCACACTTTCTATGTCGGCGACGTCTATGACCATGTTTACTACTTGTATCGTACAGGTAAGGGACTATTTACTGTTGACCTCTCTCCTTTAGACTCTGATCCGAATGCGACCGTCACGGTCAACAAAATCGCGGGCAGCCCTGCAACTGTAAAACTGACTGATTTCGCCTTTCATCCAAGTGATGGCTCTTTATATGGTATCGACAATAACTCGGGTGGCTTGTACAGCTTCAACCCAACTACAGGTGCAGAAACCTATATTGGTGATACCGGAGAAACAGGGACGTTTGGCGCAGGTTATTTTGATGTAAACGGCTACTATTACGTATCTCGAAATCAAGACGGTAAGATCTACCGTATCAACCTATCCCCAGATAACGCTGCAAACATCGCTGCAGGTGTCGTTCCTGCTGTAGAGTTCGTATCGAATGGCCCTTCTTCGAATCAAAATGATGGTGCTCGCTGTGCGAATGCGCCTGTCGTAGATGAAGATTCCAACATCGACTTCGGTGACGCTCCAGATACCTATCTAACGTTATTAGCAAGTAACGGTCCTCGACATGAACTAGATGGCGTGACTTGGTTAGGTACAGACGCGCCCGACGCCGATCTTGACGGCTACGTAACACCGCAATCGGATGAAAGCGTGGGTATTGATGATGAGTGGGCGAACGGTGGTATCGGTTTTGTAACCGCACTTGAAGCTGGTCTTGATTCAAAAGTGGTGATTGAGGCTTCAACAACCGGTTACCTTTCGGCTTGGATAGATTGGAACCAAGATGGCAGTTTCGATGGCGCCAACGAGCAAGTATTTACCGATTACCTGTTAGATGCGGGTGAAAACGATCTGTTCCTAAATGTCGATATCAACGCTCTGACCGGTACGACGTGGGCTCGCTTTAGATTCAGTCAACAAACCAACCTAAGTTACTTTGGCGGTTCAACCTCTGGTGAGGTGGTCGATATTCAAGTCGATGTTCTTAACGATGGTGCCACTGCTCGTTACTTCCCAAGTGCTTCTGGTTACGCAACGCTCGCGTACGAAGATAACTGGCCTTATAAAGCTGACTACGACATGAACGATGCTGTTCTTATGTATCGTATTACTGAAATCCTTAAAGATGGAAAAGTCGTTAAATCAACTATCGACGGCCGCCTAGCTGCTGTCGGGGCATCGTACAGAAATGGTTTTGCTGTTCGACTTCCTAACCTCGACCCGAGCTTGGTGAGTAGTGGTAGCTCTTACATGAAACACAACGGCGTATTCACTGACCTTGACCTAGAAGATGGACGTAGCGAAGCAATCTTTGTTATCGCCAATGACCTGACAGAAAAAATCAGCACTGGCTGTACCTTCTACCGCACCAGTAATGGATGTAAAGAAGATGAGCAGTTCTCGTTCCAAATTGGTATTACTTTAGCCGGTGACGGTGTGAGTACTGGCAGCTGGACCGATATGCCTTACGACCCGTTCATTTTCGCAACGCCTGGTTATTATCACGGTGAAAACCTACCTCTACATCCAGGACGCAGCTGGGAGGTTCACTTGCCAGACCAAGCTCCAACCGAAGCATTTGATACCACTAACCTCTTTGAAGCTGGTTTAGGCGTCGATGACAGTAATCCATCAACAGGTAAATACTTCAAAACAGTAGAAAACCACCCTTGGGCACTAATAGTGACTTCGGATGACGAATGGGAGTGGCCTTTAGAGTACGTCGATATTGTTACCGCTTACCCAGAGTTTAAAGAATACGCAGAATCCGGCGGTGAAACGAACCAAACATGGTACCAATCACCTGCAGACAACCAACGTTACGAACCATAAGGAGAGACGTTATGACTATTCACACTAAACAATATCGAGACAATCATTGCGTTGATTCAAGTCGCAATCTCTTTGAGGAAAAACGTATGTCTGTACAAAGCACTTGGAACATCAAGAAGTCACTAGCCGTTATTTTAGCTGCAGCGCCATTAGTATTAGCCGGCTGTGGAGGCGGCGGTGGGGGCGGAAGTACATCTACGGCATCACCATCTACACCCTCGACACCTGCAACTCCGTCGAATCCGGTAACAGCAACGACTCCGGTAACAGCAACGCCTTCGCCGTCTCCCGCGACAAGTGCGGTAGCAGCGCAGAGCTATACGATGAGTGATTTGGTGGTACCTGATGGATTTGACTACAACTCTGTTGAACAGTTTGATCTCAACATTGACATCAGCAGCATTTCGACAGACCGTTCTTTTGTGACCGTTTATAGCCGCTTTAGTACAAGAGATGACTCAACCTTGAAGCCGGATTACTCCAGCAAGGTCATTGCGGGCCCACTAGATAACGGTGTGTTCGCCTCCAACTTTGCAGCACCAGTAAACCATGACGCACTCTTGATAGAGATTTGGTTTTACGATGGTCAACCTCCATTACAACAAGTGGTTTCTAGCGGCGACTCTCAGATTGTCTGGCAGTAAATTGTTTAACAGCAGGTAACTTGTCGTTAGCGAGATCTCTGACGAAACAGAGTCAAAATGGATTGTTTGTAAGTAGGAAGTGAGCAGAAATGCTCACTTTTTTATTTTCGTCGAAGAGCAGTTAATTCAGCTTTCTTAGCGAGTAGCATTCACTTTACCACCAACCTCACTTATATTTTCAACATAACCTTCAAAGACTTACTCTCATGAAACAGTTAAAAATAGGTCTATTTATCTTAATGTGTGGCGTAGGCGTGTTAGTTGCCCTTGCCTATTTCCCGCTAACATCAGAGACGGGGCAACGTATTCAAGCCAAAGTAATTTCGAACACGCTTACTCAATCCTTAGATGGGCACAGGCGTTATCTGACGGTTCAGACAAAAGATAATGACGTATTTCGGCTCTCTATTGCTCCTACCACAGACTGCCCTATTGATTCTGTGGTCGCGCTTGATACATTAAACAATCAAATAACCGGACAAAGCAGTTATCAGTTCATCCACTGTCGAGCTGCACAGTAGCCATCGATGCAACAACGGTATTCGTAAAGCAACTGTATTCGCAAAAGCAACAGTAATCGCTCTACCACTGTATTCGCTAAAACAGTAAGAATCGCTAAAACAACAAGAATGGATATAACAATAATGAATCAGCCACTCATCTCACCACAACAACTTCAACAACGTTTGCTAGCAGAAGACAATATCATCATCCTCGACGCCAGCATCGAGTTTCAAATTCCAAGCGAGTCAGAAAAGATCAAAGGACAAATGATTCCTGGTGCTATTCGTTTTGACTACGACAAAGACTTTTGTAACAAGCACACTCTGCTTCCTCACATGTTTCCGAGCGAAAAACACTTCAACACTCGCGCAAAAGAAATTGGCATCAATCAAGACAGTACGATTGTGGTTTACGATAACTCCGGAACCTTCGCTTCTCCTCGTGCGTGGTGGATGTTTATGGCAATGGGACACAACGACGTATTCATCTTAGATGGCGGTTTGCCAGCTTGGATCGAAGCCGGTTACGCGACCGAGACTGACTATCGCACCGAAGTAAAAGCGGGCAATTTTGAAGGCCATATTCAAGACAACTACTTTGTCAGTGCTCAGCAGATTGAAGGTTACTCAACTGACAAGAGCGCAAACATTGTAGATGCTCGTTCTCAAGCTCGTTTCGATTCAGAAGTTCCTGAACCACGTGAAGGCTTGCGTAGTGGCCATATACCGAATTCTATTTGCCTACCATTTGCCCAAGTACTCAAAAACGGCAAGTTAAAGTCCCAAGAAGAGCTTATTGATATCTTTTCAACGCTAGAATTAACGCCTTCTCAACCTATGTTCTTTAGCTGTGGCTCTGGCGTAACAGCTTGCATCATATTATTAGCCGCTAAACTCGCTGGCTATAACGGTGAAATGGGTGTTTACGATGGTTCATGGACGGAATGGGGTGCTAACGACAAACTCCCTATCGCCGTGACTAAAAAGTAATTCAACTTCGCTTAATGCAACTATTAGAATATACTGCGCATGCATAAAGAGCTTACTGATAATGATGGCCCCACGTCTCATGAAGTAAGCCTCTATGTCGCAGTTAACGCTATGTTCATTTGAGACCAAGACTCGATTCACGCCGTTTGATTTGTAACCCACATCAACTTGCTAACCATAATTCGTGATTAATCATAAACTAATCGTTATCGACGTTATGAATACTAATTTTTCACTCAAGAATCTCTGCTCGTAGTCGTTACACTATTTAATCATTAATACTTTCATCATTGATGTTTGTATTTTTCGTTGCATGAATCGCGCTGACAACCCAATAGTTTGTCACTTGCAGTCTGTTAAAAGTAGTAACCAACAAAGGCATCTCATGGCTCTATTTAAGCAAAATATCTGGTCGCTGTACGCGTTTGTCGTACTACTGACCCTGATACTTTTCGCCGCGTTGGCAATAACAAACTGGAAAGCAAACAGAGACGACTTCATAGAGCAGCAACACATTCAGGTTGAGCTTTTTTCTAGCTCCGTCAACTCGCTGCTGACCAGTCAAGAAGCCTTGTTAGAAGTGGTTGGCCATCAACTGGCTCAACAGTCTGATTTCACACGTACTGCATCTATCCAGATTAGGCCAATATTAGACAAGCTACTTGAGACCCACCCTGCGATAGCAGCGTTTGGCTTGTTGAACACCGACGGTGATTACCTCTCGATTAGCTCAAATCTCGAACTTGCGAATCAAAGGAACTTGCTGCAATACGCGCCAACCAGAGGCTCCTTCCTAGACGCCCTATCAAGCAGTAGCATGGTGCTTGGCCGTACCTATTTTCAAGATTCGTTGAATAGCTTAGTCATCCCGCTGAGAAAATCCATTTCAATCGATGGCAAGAAAACCGATGCAGTAATGACCGCAGGGCTACGATTAGACGCAACGATCGTATTTGAAAATAATGCTCACGCCGGAAGTTTCAATACACTAAGCCTGATCAGAAAAGACAGCTATCGCCAGTTTTATTCAAGTGATATTGAATCTGAGAGTGCCTATTCCTCTCCAGTCGGCAAAGATGTCATACAGCGTATTGCAAGTATCTTTACCGACCACTTCGGAATTAGCGTACAAGAAGCGATGAATGGGCAAGAAACCTATTCTTTTGTCGTCGACGATGAAGAGTACCACTCTTTGATGAGCGCGAAGTACATCCCAAACTACAAATTATGGGTGGTAGGACGTACGGATCTAACTCACGTCGATAGTATATTCATACAAGAGTTCAGCATTCTTTTCGTTGCCTTTATTTTTCTTCAGTTTGGTTTCTACTTTTTGGTTAAGTCGATTGCCAAGAATGAACAACGGACTCGTAGCCAACTCATTTATCAGGCGAACCATGACCCTTTAACCTCTCTGCCAAACCGTTTGTACATGCGTAGAAACATTGGTAAATGGATTGACGATGAGTCAGAGCCGTTTTCGCTGTTGTTTATCGATATCGATAACTTTAAATGCGTCAATGACACCCACGGGCATGACTTTGGAGATAAGGTTCTCAAACATATCGCTTTGCGTTTGATGAGGTTCCGATCTCGCCTCAGCCTATTGGTACGTGAATCCAGTGATGAGTTTTTGTTCTTGACGCCCTTGTCGAATGAAGCTGAAATTAAACGACTCGCCAAGCGCATTATTGAAGTGCTTTCTCAACCTTATGAAGTTGAAAGCGCTCAGTTTTTGTTAGGTTGCAGCATCGGCGTAGCGCGTTTCCCAGAACACGGAAAAGATCTGGATAGCCTGTTACGTTCTGCCGATATTTCAATGTACAAAGCGAAACAGCAGCAAAACTCGTACAGTATTTTCACAACGGAAATGCAAGATGCTCATCTCTACAAAATGAAAGTAGAACAAAGGCTACGCATCGCTATCGAGAAACAAACGCTGTTCATGGTTTTCCAACCGCTGGTTCGTGCAAATGAAAGTATTCATGGTGTAGAAGCACTCGTGCGCTGGATTGATGAGGAATTGGGTTTTGTTCCGCCAGATGTCTTTATACCGATAGCAGAGAACACGGGTTTAATGCAAAAACTGGGGACTTTTATTATTGAGTCCAGCATTATGCAGATCGCCCACTTGCACCGAAAAACAGAACAAAAAATCGGGCTGTCGATCAACATATCAGTGCGTCAGTTTTCTCATCAATCCTTCTCTGAGCACTTGTTCGCGACACTAGAAAAGTATCAACTCTCTCCTAGCTGTGTAACGCTAGAAATTACCGAGAGCTTGTTCATTGAAGATGTGACTTTGGTGAAACCGACTTTTGAAGCCCTCAAAGAGAAAAATATAAAGATCTCTTTAGATGATTTCGGGACAGGTTATTCATCACTAAGTATGTTGAAAGCACTGCCTATCGATGAACTTAAAATCGATAAGAGCTTTATTGAGAACATTGCTGTCGATCAGCAGTCACTCACCATGGTGCAAAACATCATCGCAATCGGTAAGAACTTCGGCATGGTGGTATTAGCAGAAGGCGTAGAATCAAACGAACACTTCGCAATTCTAAAGGCATGTGGATGTGACTTAATGCAAGGCTATTACTTCTCTCGCCCTATTCCTTATGATGAGCTGGCTACTCACCTAAACAAGAAAGTGACCGAGCACGCGGAATGTTCTGTTTAAGAACGTGAGTTAAATAGACGAGCTAAATAAGGTAGGCGGCTAAACACCTACCTTATTTTCTAGGTATTTTCTGTTCAGTTATTTATTCATTTCACTATGCATAACATCGATCAACTGCCCGGAAGGATCTCCTGATAATTCCCAAGTAAAAATGCCGCCTAGGTCTGATTTCTTCGCCCATTCTGCCTTTGCTTTAATAGAACGCTGATCTTCAAAAGATATGAATACTTTTTTATCTGGGTTCCACAAATAAGGTGCTTGAGCTTGCTCATCATACTTATACTCATAACCTTGTTTACTGCTGTAGTTATTCATAAGATCCCAAAACATGAAGTAACCGTTTTCACCGGTACCAAACTGCGCCCCTTGTTCAGAAACTAGGTCACCTTTAGGCAGCTCTCCAGCAAAGTCTTTTGTCCCTTGCCAACCTCGACCATAAAAAGCCGCCCCGATCACGAGCTTCTCGCTAGGAATACCTTGCTCTATCATCTGATTAATGAAGACATCAGCTCCCATTCCCCACCAACTACGCTCGGTGGCATGTAAGTTTGTTGTGTGACCTGTTTGAGTTCCCCAGCCTCCGAGGAAGTCATACGTCATCGCAAACATGTTCGTCAGATATGGGCTAGCTGCGTTCCAGTCAATTTGAGCTGCCTTAGCACCAACACCGACAGCCGTTGAAAGCTCGTAATCTCTTTGAGTCGTCTTTGATAGAGCGTCCAAATCACTTCTGATTGTTTTTACTAAAAGAGTAAAAGCTTCACGCTCTAGCGCTTTTTGCTCATCCGTTAGTTTCGTCTCTGGGTTCCAAGGCGAAGTGGTTAAGCCGCCGCCTCCTGGGTATTCCCAATCAAGATCAATACCATCAAAGAAGTCGTATTTTTGGATCAATTCAACAGCAGTTTTTGAAAAGTGCGCAATGGCTTGAGGATCTTTCGCCATCACATGGAAAGGTTCAGACATTGTCCACCCTCCAAATGAGGGCAAAATTTTGATATTTTGATTGTCGGCCTTCAGTTGAGCTAACTGGGCAAAGTGACCTTTATAGGCGGCATCAACACCCACGTCTCCGAAATCGACTTCTAACGCAGCTTCTTTATCCACAATAATCGCGGTATATGGTTGTTTGTCTGCACATTGCTGCTGAATTTGTTTTTGGACGGGCTCACCAGCACCGCTATGAGGACCACACATGCTCAAGAAGGCGTAAATAATATGTGAGAGCTTGTCTGCAGGTATGTCGTCAACGGTATAAGGGTTGTCTTTATTCAGATATTGCCAATCCGCAAAATACCCTGCGACGACTTTATCATCGGCATGTGCCTCAGGTGTGAGCATACAAGCCGTGGTGATTAAGCTAAGCGCAATGACGGAATTAGATTTAAAGATAGAACTTGATTGGTCACTGTTGCTAGAAATAGCGCGTGTGATAAATGACAGTTTCATAATTATCTCCTTTAGTGTGGCTTAACATTAAAGAGTGATAATTCTTTCAACCGCTGAACAAATTCACTATTCGAGTCATGTCTAATAGTTATCCCCCTTATTGCACTGGTTTCATCAGGGGAATTTCCATGATTACTCAAATAGTGAATTCAACGAAGCTTAAGTATCTTACGATTCACTGCTGTTTGGTTTATTCACGCTAAGTTGTTCGTCCAAGTTAAGTACCGTCAAAGCATTACTTACGCTGGTCGCTATCACATCGACCACACCGGTTCTTAGTGCGCCTAATAGAGCTAATGGCTTACTGTTCTCCGCTGCAATGGCAATGACTTCCGCTATTGGGCGAAATTCTTCCAAGGCCAAACCAATCACACGGTCACTCATTACTGTGTTTGCTGTTTTACCGTGAACATCGAAAAAGTCATAACCCGCAAAGTCACCGACGACACCTTGTAATAAACGAGATTGAACGACCTCACCTGCGGTAAACCAGCCTAAGTCGACCATATAGCTGTTTTCGCTCATATCACCGATACCGACCAAAGCGACATCGGCTTTTCGAGCGAGATCGAGGGTCTGCTTAACGGTGCTGTTTTCCATGAATGCGGTTTTTTGCGCTTTATTCTCGGCATAAGCGGGCGCGTATAAGGTTTCAGAAGATCCACCGTACTTTTTGGCTAACTGCCTGCATATATGGTCGGCATTAAACATACCGCCTCTTGGGTGAATACCGCCGATACCACACACGAATTTGCAGTCTCGTGGCGTAATGACGCCAGTGTGATGAGCAACAGACGATACGTTTCGACCTTGTCCTACTGTCACTACCATGCCGTTTTTCAGTGTACTGGTAAGGTAGTTAGACACTAAACCAGCAACCTGTAATCGCTGCTTCTCCTCATTTGGTTGGTCTAGTGCCACAAGCGCACGCTTTACACCAAATCGTTCGATCAAACGTTGCTCGATCTTCGCACTAAAGACGGGGTGATATTTCACGGTGATCTCAACAATGCCCTCATCTCGGGCTTGCTTGAGCATTCGACCAACCTTTGCACGGGAGATAGAGTACTTTTTAGATATCTCTTCTTGCGTAGCACCATCTTGATAATAAGCAACCGCTACTTCAGTGAGGAGATCAGTGTTTTCTTCGGAAACATCTTGGATATTCTTACTCATATACCACTCAACCAATATTTAACAATTATTTTACCTGCTTGAAGAACAAATGTTCGATGCTTAAGCAAGTGATACACAAGTTTACACCCCGAACATATGTAACGGCAAGGTACATTTGCTCATAGTCATAACCATGGTTTTGTTGTTGATTAATTCACCTCACTTTGCTCGTTAAACGTTTGCTTGCATAGCCCATGATTACTAGAGCGAAATATATTTGACTGAAGTCACCATACAGTACTATTTACCGTTGACTTTGGGGCTAGATCGGATAAATATGGCTACATCATTTACTCATCGAGCGATCAAATGTTCTGTGCAAATGTTCGTTCGGAGAAAAATTTAAATTAATGTAAGTTTGGCTCACTGGTACAACCATTGAGAACTTCATTAGTTAGCTTGCAAATGCCCACACCTCTCCCATTAATGAGGTGTTATGCGATACATAGGATGATCAAAATGAGCAATAAATTAGAGCAACTTCGTAAACTAACAACTGTTGTAGCTGACACTGGCGATATCGAAGCTATCAGCAAGTACACTCCTGAAGATGCAACAACTAACCCATCTCTAATTCTTAAAGCTGCTCAAATTTCTGAGTACGCTCCTCTAATCGATGCTTCTATCGAATACGCAAAAGCGCAAAGCGGTGATAAAGCACAGCAAGTTCAAGATACTTGCGACATGCTTAACGTGAACATCGGTAAAGAAATCCTAAAAGTTGTACCTGGCCGTATCTCTACTGAAGTAGATGCTCGTCTTTCTTACGACATGGAAGGCAGCGTTGCTAAAGCTCGTCAACTTATCAAAATGTACAACGACGCTGGCATCACTAATGACCGCATCCTTATCAAACTGGCTTCTACTTGGGAAGGCATCCGTGCTGCTGAAATCCTAGAGAAAGAAGGCATCAACTGTAACCTAACGCTTCTATTCTCTTTCGCTCAAGCTCGCGCTTGTGCTGAAGCTGGCGTATTCCTAATCTCTCCTTTCGTTGGTCGCATCATGGACTGGTACAAAGCGAAAGAAGGTCGTGATTTCGAAGCTTCAGAAGATCCAGGCGTAATCTCTGTTTCAGATATCTACAACTACTACAAAGACCACGGCTACAAAACTGTTGTTATGGGCGCAAGCTTCCGTAACATCGGCGAGATCCTTGAACTTGCTGGTTGTGACCGTCTAACTATCGCTCCTCAACTTCTAGCAGACCTAGAAGCAGCAGAAGGCGAAGTAGTAGAGAAGCTTATCGACTCTAACGGTACTAAAGAGCGTCCAGCAGCGATGACTCACGCTGAGTTCCTATGGGACCACAACCAAGATGCAATGGCTGTTGAGAAACTGGCTGAAGGCATCCGCAACTTCGCCGTTGACCAAGGCAAACTAGAAGACATGATCGCAGCTAAGCTGTAATCACTCTTACCAAATTCAAATAGGGGAACGTTCAGTTCCCCTACTTTTATCAATTTTGTTTTTCTTAATTTTTATTCGGAAGTTCTTATGAATCAATCTCCTCAAAACAGAAAGCATCTAGCTAACGCTATTCGTGCTCTAAGCATGGACGGCGTACAACAAGCAAACTCTGGTCACCCAGGCGCACCTATGGGTATGGCTGACATCGCTGAAGTACTTTGGCGTTCTCACCTAAACCACAACCCAGCAAACCCAGAGTGGGCTGACCGCGACCGTTTTATCCTGTCTAACGGCCACGGCTCAATGCTGATTTACTCTCTGCTACACCTAGCAGGTTACGAGCTTTCAATTGAAGACCTGAAAAACTTCCGTCAACTGCATTCTAAGACTCCAGGTCACCCAGAGTACGGTTACGCTCCTGGTATCGAGACAACGACTGGTCCTCTAGGTCAAGGCATCACTAACGCTGTTGGTATGGCAATGGCTGAGAAAGCGCTTGCTGCCCAGTTCAACAAAGAAGGCCACGACATCGTAGACCACTACACTTATGCATTCATGGGTGATGGCTGTCTGATGGAAGGTATTTCTCACGAAGCATGTTCTCTAGCAGGTACGCTTGGTCTTGGTAAGCTGGTTGCTTTCTGGGATGACAACGGTATCTCTATCGATGGCGAAGTTGAAGGTTGGTTCTCTGACGATACACCTAAGCGTTTCGAAGCTTACGGCTGGCACGTAATCCCAGCGGTAGATGGTCACGATTCTGACGCTATCAACGCGGCTATCAAAGCAGCTAAAGCGGATCCTCGTCCGACTCTAATCTGTACTAAAACAGTGATTGGCTTTGGTTCTCCAAACAAAGCAGGTACACACGACTGTCACGGTGCACCACTAGGCGCTGACGAAATTGCAGCAACACGTAAAGAATTAGGTTGGGAGCACGGTCCTTTTGAAATTCCGTCGGAAGTTTACTCAGAGTGGGATGCGAAAGAAGCAGGCGCAGCTAAGGAAGCAGCGTGGAACGAGAAACTTGCAGCTTATGAAGCAGCATACCCTGAGCTGGCAGCTGAATTCAAACGCCGCGTAAACGGTGACCTACCAGCTGAGTGGGAAGAGAAAGCATCGGCAATCATCGCTGATCTTCAAGCTAACCCAGCAAACATCGCATCACGTAAAGCATCTCAAAATGCTCTAGAAGCGTTCGGTGCTATGCTACCAGAATTCATGGGCGGCTCTGCTGACCTTGCGCCTTCTAACCTGACTATGTGGTCTGGTTCTAAGTCTCTTGAAGCAAACGACTTCTCTGGTAACTACATCCACTACGGTGTACGTGAATTCGGTATGACGGCTATCATGAACGGTATCGCTCTGCACGGTGGTTTCGTACCATACGGCGCAACGTTCCTAATGTTCATGGAATACGCGCGTAACGCTATGCGTATGGCTGCTCTGATGAAAACTCAGAACATCCAAGTTTACACGCATGACTCTATCGGTCTTGGCGAAGATGGTCCAACTCACCAACCAGTTGAGCAGATCGCTTCTCTACGTCTAACTCCAAACATGAGCACATGGCGTCCATGTGACCAAGTTGAGTCTGCTGTTGCTTGGAAACTAGCAATCGAGCGTAAAGATGGTCCTTCTGCACTTATCTTCTCTCGTCAAAACCTTGCACAACAAGATCGTGACGCTGAGCAAGTAGCAAACATCGCTAAGGGTGGTTACATCCTGAAAGATTGTGAAGGCAAGCCAGAGCTTATCCTTATCGCAACGGGTTCTGAAGTTGAGCTAGCGGTTAACGCTGCTGCTGAGCTAACGGCTGAAGGTAAGAAAGTACGCGTAGTTTCTATGCCTGCTACTGATGCGTTCGACAAACAAGACGCGCAGTACCGTGAGTCTGTACTTCCATCTGACGTAACGGCACGTATCGCTGTAGAAGCTGGCATCGCTGACTTCTGGTACAAGTACGTTGGTTTCGGTGGCAAGATCATCGGTATGACAACGTTCGGCGAGTCTGCACCTGCAGGTGAGCTATTCAAGATGTTCGGTTTCACTACTGAAAACGTAGTAAACACAGCGAAAGAGCTTCTAGCTTAATCTTGAATACATTGTCTCGCCCTTCAATGGGTTGATGCATACAGAAAGCCCCGCATGAAAATACGGGGCTTTTTTTGTCTTTTCTCTCATTCGGATTAAATCTAACGGCTATTTTTCTTCGAAACGCTTTGCCAGTTGGTAGAACTCATTGACTCGTTCTTTTAGCTCTGTGGAGTGGTCTTTCACAGAATGCGTTGCCACTAAGTTTTGTTCTGCGGTCGAGGCGATAGACTGCATATGCAGATTGACTTCACTCGACAGCTCACGTTGCTTATGAGCAGAACTTTCAACAGACTGCATGAGTTCATTCATGGATTGCATTAGGTTTTCGACTTCCGACAAGCGCTCTGCACTCACCTTCGCAACATCACCACATGCGTCCGTTTGCTTACGGTTCGCCAGAATATCTTTTTGCCACCCTTCAATCGTCGTTAGCATGGTATCGATGCTCTCTTTGATCTGAACCGTAGCCTTTGAGGTTCGACCCGACAATGCACGGACTTCGTCGGCAACAACGGCAAAGCCTCGTCCTTGCTCGCCCGCTCTCGCCGCTTCAATCGCAGCGTTCAGGGCCAACAAGTTGGTTTGTTCGGCGATTCCACCAATCTCTTCCATTATCTTGCTTACGCTCTGCGCTTGATCGCTCAGTTGGTAAGTCGTTTGAGTCGCCTTTTCAGCCTGAGAAGCTAGGCTCTCTAAGTTTTGATGAGTTTGATTAATGCTTTCTTTAGCGCCAGCACAGGTTTGCAAAGTCACATCAACAATCTGGTGCGCTTCTTCTGTGCGAGAAGAGACCTCATTGGCGGTGACTTCAACCTCTTCAGTCGCCTCTCGTACTTGAAGAATGTCTTTTGTTTGTTGATCTAAGGCTTCTGATACTTCAAATGACGTCGCATTTAGGTTGTCAGCCAAATCTTGTAACGGCTTGGCTGAGTCTGTCATGCGACCTAATACGGTGTGGATTCTTGCAGACAATAGTTTTAAGTGAAAATCGGCAATAGAGAACTGACTATTACCTGAATAAACAAGACGACTAACACTATCGAATTTAGATTGCAGCTTTTTCAACTGCAGTGGAGTATCAATCAGCTCTTGTCGGAAAAGCAGTGCTAATGCTGAAACAGGAAGTAGGCTCAACAACCATTGTGATACTTGCCCTACTTCAATGAGATTTGAAATTAACGGCGCAGCCAAAGAGCCTAGCAACACGGCGTAACGAACACTGTCACTGATCTTTAATGACCATTGGCGACCCGACTTTTCAGCCTTCAAGAGGCCTTGGTAAGCCTTATCTGCAACTTGTATCCATTCATTCTTTGGCTTAACACGAACAGATTGGTAGCCACTCACCTTACCATTGTCGTAAATTGGAGTTACATAAGCATCGACCCAGTAAAACCCACCAGATTTGGTTTTGTTTTTTACGATGCCACGCCAAGCTTTACCTTGCTTTAGGTTAACCCACATATCAGCAAAAGCGGCTTTCGGCATATCGTTATGCCTTACGATATTGTGGTGTTGCCCTAGCAATTCTTGTTGGCTGTATTCCGCTATGCGACAAAAAGCATCATTACTGTACGTAATCACGCCTTTTAAATCAGTGGTAGAGACAAGTTGTTCGTTTTCGCTGAGGAGCGTTTCACGAGATTGAGTAGATGAGCTGACAGTCATTATATTAACTTAGGTTAATTATTATTTTAGGCGAGGAATATATACAATTATTAAAGTTATGACAAAATGTGAACGTCACATTTTGTGTAAATGCCTGCTATTTATACAAATATTAGCTAAGTACCTCACAAAGCTAATAACTTCACTATCTTCTCATGCCAACAGTCACGACTCATCTAAGTTTACGGCAGTGGTAAATTTCACGGTTCTCATTGAGACAGAGGTATGGAATTTACGAATATTCAGATCTTTGCGTAGTACTCGCTCCACAAAGTCTTCGTAGGCTTGAATGTCTTTGACCGTCACAATCAGCATGAAATCAAAGCTGCCTGATATCTGATAGCACTGCGTGACCTCTTCTGCCTTTGAAATAGGATGGCGAAAGATTTGGTAAATATCCCCTCGATCACGCTCCATTTCCACGGACACAACCAAAGTCATCTTACTGCCGGTCAGTTCTGGATTAATGATGGACACACCACCGACAATCACGCCCTCTTCTCTCAGCCGTTTCACTCGCTTTAAGCAAGCAGGCGGTGACAACCCGACCAGCTCTGCTATTGTTAAATTTCACGTCATTTAAACACTGAAAGTTACTCTCAATACCCTAATTATTGATATTTTGAGTAAAAATAATTTGAGCATGGGTATTTACTAATGACTCAGTTATTACATGCGTATTTTAAAACACCGATAATAAAAAATCATCTTATTAGTTAGAACCCAACGCCTTGTATAAAGCGCCCTCCAGAATAATAACCACGACCTAATCAATGTTATTAAACATCCAAACTATCAACTATTCATTCAACAAAACCCATTAAATAACTGACAATAGAATAAATAACACTCCTTATTTTATATTAACTCTAAATGTTGAAACCGGAACGAATAATTAATTGTAATAATTATCCATTTGATTGGTAAAATTTATAAATATATTTTGTTACATAATCAAAACTGATGGCTTGATATAATAATGTCACACAAAACAATGGCTTTAATGGGTCTAATTTTTTCCTCACTGTCACAGGCTTCCACTATTGAGAACGACGAACTATTACTGAAGTCATTGATTAAACGAGGTGTTATCTGTTCAGGCTTAACCTATGAGGAAAATCAAGAAGCTTTGCGTATCTATCTCAACGCTAAAAAAGTGAAGAGCACTCCGTTTGATTCAAAAAATAGAAAAGAGACAACCAATACAAAAGAGATAGAAAGTAAAAAACATACAACAAACACACGTCAGTTAAATAAGGCACCACAAGAGTGTATTAGGCCAAACTCGGACAACAGATCTGAATAAGGCAAGTTGATACTGATATCGACATGGAAATACAAAAAGGAAATATAATGAAAATGATGAGAAAAACATTGTTGGCTTCAGCAATGCTTACTCTATTTAGCGTCAGTGGTTATGCAAAAACACCTATTGATTTAGGCGTAGTTAATGAAGACAAACTCATTGAAATGCTAGTTAGACAAGGCTTAGTCGACCAAGATGCAACCGATGCGGCAAAGCGCGATGCGCTTGACCGTTACTTGAAAAATAAAATCAATTCCGGTTTCAAAGGCGATGCTCAATTCGGAAAAAAAGCACTTGAGCAACGCGCAAAAATACTCAAAGCCATAGAAAAAGGGTCTGGCGTTAAAAAAGCGAGTGTCTTTGCTTTAGAAGTCGGCACCAAGCGCACCGATAAAGTACTCGCTCTATTGGTCGATTTCCCTGATTTGAACTGGGATGACAACAAGTTGACCGAAGAGCACACGCAGATGCTCTACGAGAGCTACAACCCTGAACATTATCAAGAGTTGTTGTTTTCAAATTCTGGCTACACAGGGCCAAATGGCGAAAACCTAATCTCGATGCGCCAATATTACCAAAGCGAATCAGGCGACAGTTACAGCGTTTCAGGTCAAGCGGCAGGTTGGTATCGCGCCTCTAAGCCTGCGTCATTCTATGGTGGCAACTCCCCTACCACCGACAACGACCTAAACGCCCAAGAACTGGTTCGTGAAGCGCTGAATCAACTGGCTCAAGATCCGAGTATCAACCTTGCCGATTACGACATCGAAGATCGTTACGATTACGACGGTGACGGAAATTTCCGCGAACCCGATGGTGTGATTGACCACCTGATGGTGTTTCATGCATCTGTAGGCGAAGAAGCCGGTGGTGGCGTGTTAGGCCCTGATGCGATTTGGTCTCACCGATTCAACCTTGGTCGCACTCATGTACTGGAAGGTACTTCTAGCTCGCTTCCAGATCGATTTGGTGGCCAATACGCGGCGTTCGATTACACCATTCAACCGATTGATGCGGCTGCAGGTGTTTGTGCCCACGAATATGGTCATGATTTAGGCTTACCAGACGAGTATGACACGCAATACACAGGCAGAGGCGAACCGGTTTCTTACTGGTCAATCATGTCTTCGGGCAGTTGGGCTGGTCAAATTGGTGGTACACAACCAACGGCATTCAGCTCTTGGGCAAAACACTTCCTACAGAAATCGATTGGCGGACGTTGGGTTAACGATGATCAGCTCTCGATTGATGACCTAGAAGACAATCCACAAGTGTATACGCTGTTCCAAACAACGGATAACAGTCGTCCTAACATGATCAAAGTGGATCTTCCTGAAAAGCAGATTGAAAGTCTGAAACCCTTTGAGGGCGAGTATTCATTCCACTCTCAAAAAGGCGATGATCTGAAAAACAGTATGACTCGCAAGTTGATGATCCCAGCGGGTGATTCTGCACTGCTGTCTTTCAAAACTTGGTATGAGATTGAAAAAGACTACGACTTTGCGCGCGTGCTAATCAACGGACAAGCCATTGCAGGAAACATTACCTCAATGGACGATCCATACAACACGGACCTCGTTCCTGCTATTGGCGGCGAATCTGGCGGATGGGTCGACGCTGAGTTCGACGTTTCACAATGGGCAGGCCAAGAAGTGGAACTGTCTTTTGAATACATCACCGATGGCGGCTTAGCAATGGAAGGCTTCTATTTAGATAACCTTGCTGTTGTTGTCGATGGTGAAGTGACCTCAATAGACGATGGTGAAAGCAACTCCACCTTCGCCCTTAATGGTTACAAGCTGAGTAATGGATTCCATCAAGCGCAGCACTACTATCTATTGCAATGGCGCAGCCACATGGATGTTGATGAAGGCCTAGCGAACATCAAACGCATGGGACAACTGATGTCATTCGACCCTGGCTTGATCATTTGGTACGTCGACGAATCACTAACCGACAACTGGGTAGGTAAACACCCTGGTGAAGGTTGGTTAGGCGTGGTCGATGCAGACCAAAATGCCATGGTGTGGGCAAACTCTGGTGAAGCGGCTCAAACACGCTACCAAGTTCGAGACGCAGCGTTTTCACTCAAAGATCATACTCCAATGCGTCTTGTAAACAGCGACAACGATGTACTCGAAGATACCAGTTTGGTTGGCAATGCTAGCTTCTCGGATGACCAAGATTACACATCGCCTCAAGCGCCTGATTCAGGACGCATCCTGACGGAGTTTGGTTTAGCGGTCGATATTGTGAATCAGAGTGATAACAACGAATACGGTGTGGTTCGCTTATCTAAAGTAAGCCAACACAACATCGTTCCTACTGCGAACTTCGAGCTTAATGTGACTGGTCTGACTGTTTCTGCAAACAACTTCAGCTCAGACCAAGACGGTGAGATCGCCCGTTACCTATGGGACTTTGGGAACGGCACAACAAGTAACGAAGTGGCACCAACTTGGTCTTACGAGCAAGCGGGCGAATACACGGTGAACTTGACTGTTGTCGACGACAAAGGCGCTACCGCTTCATTTAGCTCCGTAGTGAGTGTTGAATCTCCAAACGCCCTTCCAGAAGCGAGCGCGAAGTACATTCACTTGGGCCGCTGGGTAACCATGTGGTCTACAAGTTCAGACAGCGATGGTCGTATTGTTGATACCGAGTGGACACTTCCAAACGGAAAGGTGAAACGAGGTCGCACATTCACGTCAATCTTCCCTTCATACGGAAAGCACGAGGTGACACTGAAGATAATCGATGACCAAGGTGGGATTACCACTAAGACAATTTTGGTCGACCTGTAAATCATCGCTGGCTCTGTCATGCGTATTTACAACACAAGCTTAAGTACTGTTGTCACAGGATATAAGCCACGACAGCAGTTTTAAGAAAACGTTATTATTTAAGCCGTAAGCAAAAGCCCTACCGATTTGGTAGGGCTTTTTATTGGTCGCAGTTCGAGATACTAGGGTTTTAATCACAGTAACAAATTTACTGAACCACCATTCGATGAGCCATTACACAGGCTGCTTTTGAATACGCGATTTACGAGCACTGAATGCGAACAGCAAGATAACAGCTAACACGAATGGTAATACGTAGATATTGAGGTTCTGCCACCCTGCTGTCGATTCTAGCCAGCCAGAGAGCATGGCGGTAATCGTCACACAGCCAAAGACAATAAATTCATTAAACGCTTGTGCCTTAGCTTTATTCTGCGATTGGTAGGACTGACTAAACAAACCTGTTGCCGCGATAAACATGAAGTTCCAACCGACACCAAGCACAACTAGAGCCGCTCTGAAGTGCCAAATAGATTCGCCATGAATGTTAATCGCGATACAGACAACGAACAGCACCCCACCCGCTAAGATCATCATTCTTGAGCCAAACTTCTCGATAAGTGAACCAGTAAAGAATGCAGGAACAAACATCCCCAATACGTGCCACTCAATGACGCCCGCTGCTTTGGTAAAGTCAAAGCCACAACCAATCATTGCCAATGGCGTTGCTGTCATCAGGATATTCATCACCGCATAAGCGACCATGGCAGCAAACACTGCGCCAATAAAGTTAGGCGCTTTTACTATCACACAGAGAGGATCGGATTTAGGTGCCTGACTATTAAAAGAGACTTTTGGAAACTGAATTGTTTGTAAGATGAGTAACGCAAGAATGTTCAATCCAATCAAAGAAGCAAAAGCACCAATGTACAAGCCATCTTGCGACCACTGTTGCGACATAATCGCCAAATTTGGCCCTAATACCGCGGCTAAAACGCCACCAGCCATCGAGATAGAGATCGCTCGGTGACGGGCATTTTCATCACACACCTCGATTGCAGCAAAACGATAAAGCGTGCCAAAACCTATGCCTATCCCAAGTAAGAACGTAGCGAAACAAAACAGATAGAAATTTTGCTGAGACAGTGCGTAGGTGGCAAGACTAGCTCCTGTAATGCCAACCACATTACCAATGCTAAATCCTCTCTTTCTCCCTAACTTGCCTGAAATTAAAGATGCTGGAATAGTGGCTGCCATTAAACCCAAAAACTGCAGTGCAACCGGCAAGGTGATCATGCTGACACTGGGTGCAATCTGCTTACCGATCAAACCAATCACAGAGATCAGTAATATGTTACCCGTCATCAACAAGGCCTGACACAGTGAAAGCAGCCAAACATTTCTATTCATCTTCGTTCCTAAATATGAGCACAGTTGGTCAATAGACCAAAAATTCAACAAAGTCGCAACACTTTGTTACTCATAGCAACTCTACAAAGCGACCAATAGACCAATAGACCAATAGACCAATATAAAGTACTACCACCACATGACTTTGATTAGCGTTACTTAAGACGCTAGAGTTGAAATTATCATTACTTAAGATAATAATAATTTTCTGTTATTTATTGGCTTTGTTATTTATAGGCTTTAGTATTTGAAGGTGAGTATGATTAATCCACTTTGGCTCAATACGTTTAAGACTCTGGTTGAAGTTGGCCATTTCACCCAAACGGCAGAAAAGTTGTATATGACACAACCTGGAGTCAGCCAACACATCAAGAAGCTTGAACAAGCTTGTAATTGTGACCTGCTATCTCGAGAAAACAAGAGCTTCGAACTGACCGAACAGGGTCGGATTATGTATCGCTATGCGATCAAACTAGAGAAAGACCAAGAAGATCTTTTTGAGTCTCTGAGTTTTGATAACCCTTATGCTGGGCAATGTCACTTGTCTTGCTCTGGCTCACTCTCTTTGCGTCTGTATCCCAAGCTTCTTGAACTTCAACAGCAACACCAAGAGCTCAGCATTAACTTAGAAGCCGCTCCAAACAAAAAGATATTGAATGACCTAAGCGAAGGCACTACCGATATCGGCATTGTTAGGCATTCCCCGAACGACAGCTACTACCAAAGCCAAGTCATCGGCAAAGAAGCACTGTGTCTTATTGTTCACCACAGCCTTGCTGATTTAGAGATAACGCCGCAAGTATTGAATGACATTGGCCTGATTGCCCACCCAGATTCTGCACACTATCTGTCTTTGTATTTCGACCTTTGCGGAGATAAAGACTTAGCGAACATCAACGTTAATGAGATACCAAGATCTGGCTACATCAATCAGCTTCACCAGATCTTGCTACCCGTATCAAAAGGATTAGGTTTTACCGTGTTACCGGCTGGCGCGGTTGAACACTTCCCAGATAGAGACAAGCTACACGTTGTGCCGCCAAAGGTAGAAGTAGAGGAAACGCTGTATCTGGTTCAAAAACGAAACCGAAAACTGCCGCACCGATACGATACGGTTGTTGAGCTAATCAAACAGAACGTGAGTCGTTAGTTCGGTATAGATAGATTTAAAGCCTTTAGCTAGCTCGGTATTTCGCTATAAGAGCTAAAGGCTTTAATGTTGAAGTGATATTTATAAAAGACAACTACTCAGAAGCGCCAAGCCCCTCTTTTGCTCGTTCAAAGTCATAATTATCTAACGCACTTCGAACATCTTTGAGAACAACAGAATGTGGATACTGTGCCAGTAACTCAGTCACATATTGAGTTGCATCGTTATCATAAGCATCCAGCAGTGATAGCAACTGAGCATGCTGTTCTGACGTGATGCTCGGTGAATCAGAGGTATCAGCAAGACTCGCATCGGCTTCTTCAGTACTTGTCGTATTGAATCCCCCAACACCAGACACATCAAAGCTGATCTCAACTGCTTTAATCAGTTCGATTAACCCAAGTTCGCCTTGCTTAAGATCTGCTTCATCACACGCCTTGTTATGCGCTTTGCTTTCTAAATCACTGAGTAACTCTGCCAATCGCAATCCACCAATCGAAGCTGCCATGCTTTTTAAGGTATGTAGATTACGCTCTAACGTCTCCCAGTCGCCTTGTACTAAGTTATCAAAAGCATCCGACATAATGTCTGGCGATCCTTGGCAGAACCTATCAAGCATTTTGGCTTGCAGCTTCACATCATGATAAGTCAGTTGCTCAAACCTCGACTGAGAGAAAACAGGCGGCTCAATTTGGGGATCGGAGTTCAATTCCGCACTCTCACCAGAATCACCTGTCTGGATCGCATCTGAAGAGGTGTCTGATGGCGCTCGACCTTCAACTAAGACCTCAGGAACAATGTATCGAGTAATCAAAGACATCGCTTTATCAATAACAATAGGCTTATCCAAGAAGTCCGTGATGCCCGACTCCCTCGCTCGTTGTTTCGCATCATCAAAAACATTGGCTGACATTGCAATAATCGGTACATCTATATCGAATTCACGAATCAAACGGGTAGCTTCAAAGCCGTCCATAATCGGCATTTGAAGATCCATGAAGATTATTTCGTAGTCGTTGTTTTTAGCTAACTCCAGCGCTTCCTTTCCGTTTTCAGCAAGATCGGCATTTAATTTAGAGCGACTGAAAAATGCTAAGGCGAGATCTTGGTTCAGCTCATTGTCTTCAACCAATAGCACTCTTTGCCCTTTGAACTCTATCTGATAATCCAGTTGCAACTCTTGAGCTTTGAAGTCGGCTAACGCATCCGAGCTTGAGCGTGGCAATGTCAGTACAAAGGAGAACTCACTGCCTTGCCCGTAAACACTCTCTACCGTAATTTGACTGCCCATCGCATGAACTAATTTCTGGCTAATGTTGAGCCCAAGCCCTGTGCCGCCAAACCGACGTGTCGTTGTGGTATCCGCTTGGCTAAAGGCTTCAAACAGCTTGTGACGGTTCTCATCCGAAATGCCTATCCCGGTATCCATCACACTCACTCTCATGGTTAGGCTGCTGTCGTTCGAGTCAACATGCTCCACCGTTAATGCTACGCTGCCTTGTTCCGTAAACTTAATCGCGTTGCCCACAAGGTTGAGTATGACTTGGAACAACCTCAAGGGATCGCCTTGCAGTGGCGTGTCTAACTCTGGGTCGATGACCATCGACAAATTGAGTTGTTTCTCAGCTGCTTTCGACTCCATTAGTTCAATCACATCTTTAAAGGTCGTTACGGGATCAAACGGGACGTTATCAATAACAAGTTGTCCAGCTTCTATCTTTGAGAAATCAAGGATGTCATTGATGATACCGAGTAACGAATGGCCAGAACGGTGCACTTTCTCAATGTAATTTCGAGCGACAGGATTAGATATTTCGCCAATCGCCAGATAAGACAAGCCAATAATGGCGTTCATTGGGGTTCTTATCTCATGGCTCATATTGGCTAAGAATTCCGATTTAGCTTGGCTCGCCAAATCGGCTCTCTGTTTCTCTTCTTCCAATTGTTCGTTAAGGCGCTTCATTTCTGAAATATCGAATGCCCAAAATAGTGTGGCGACTTCACCATCAATCTCAAAAAGATAGTAACTGACCAAAGCAACAAATCGGGTTCCATCAGACTTTCTGAGTACTAACTCCCTATTTTCAACTTTACCGTTAAGGTCGAGCTCTTCATGCACGCCATCATGAACGCTCAGCGAGTCATGGATAGCGGCAACGTCGATAGAAGACAACGCCTGATCTTCCACGCCAAACAAACGTTTTGCCGTATCGTTCGCGTAACGAACCTCTTCTTCAAATACCACACTAGCTGCAATTGGAGAGCTATTTAGCATGTTGTAGAGTTGGTTCTGCGCCTTTTCCAGAGCTTCGGTCGCTTCCTTAGCAATACTGATCTGCTTCGCTAATTTACGATTCCAGAAAATAATAAGAAGAAGGATCACCAGAGAGAACACCGAAATGGTGTAAACCAATTGATAATTAACTCTTTCTATCGCTTTTGGCGCCGCCCACTTCGCCGATATCTTTTGATGTTCTTCAGCAGAAATACTCTCAATCGCCTTATTCACAATCGAATAAAGCAAAGGCTCAGATTTGATGACATGTAAGGTGGGTGAAAGGAAAAAATCAAGTCGTCCGACAATTCCAATCTCTCGATGACCAAATGAATCAATGAGATAATTGAGGACATCAACAGTGTCGACCATGCCGTCTAAGGTTTTATCATCCAATCGGTTGAGCCCATCGGCCGTGGATTCTACCTCTACCCACTCAACGTTCGGGTACTTATCTAAAATCGCGTTAGTATTTGCCGCATTCTTCAATATACCGATTTTCCAACCATCAGCTTCTTCAAGTACCAAGCTACTAACGTCTCTTCTCGATGCAATGGCCAAACGACTTGAAAACAAGCTTTTAGCTGCTTTGACGTTATCTCCTAACGAACGATTCTCTTGAGCTGCTGAGACCAGTTCCACTTCATGATGATCAACCAAGCTTCGGGTCTCAGACCAATTCGCCACGTCAACATGCTGAATACTTAGCCCTGTTTTTTGTTCAATCAGCGTTAGATAATCATCAATCATCCCGATGTATTCACCGGTATTGGATACCGCTTCATAAGGTAACGAATTCGGATCGATACCTATACGTACATCCGGATTATCTTTAATCCACGCCCTCTCTTTTTGGCTTAGATTTAGGATCTCTCCAGTCAAGTTACTCGCTTGATAAACATCCGTAATATAGCGTTTCGCCGCATCTCCGAATGAACTAAATTGTTCGACAGATGGAAAATAAACATGGTTCCGCACTAACGAATTAACATCAAAGTAGAAAGTCATCGAACCAGAGTTGATACTCCCTCCCTTGGTCCTATAATTCGCCACCTTGGTGACTGATGAAAAGTGAGAGGTATTTTTCTTCTCTCCATATTGATCAACTAGGTTGCCTATGTACCAAGATTTGATCGGGCGACTATTGTTATCCGCTTGTGCGGTGATCACCTGAAAAGAACTGTCCGTGTCGAAAATTTCAAACACTTCCGTCAACTCTTCAAAGCGGTCGTTGACGATAAAATACGCAGATATTTGCGCGATAATATTCGCTTTTTTAAGGACTAGGCTTAAATCACTCTGAACCTGCATCTCGATAATTTGGTTTAAGCCGTCATCCTCCTGTTTAAGCCTTTTAATTGCGGCATTGAAGCTATCTCTGATTTCTTCACTCTTAAAGTCCACATAGATCGGATACTCAACTTTATACTCGTCATGTAGCGTTAGCTCTGCCATTTCAATAAAACGAGTATTGGTGATAAACCACTCTAGCACTCTTCGTTCAACCATTAGCAAGTCAACATTTTGAGCCCTCAACTGCGAGAATGCTGATTCAAGATCTTCGTAATCTTCAACACGATCAATGTCTAACTTACTCTTCAGAACTTCAACAGAGTTTTTAATTGAGGATGTTTCGTCGAACAATAACGCCCCTAATGATAGGTCTTTTTGGGATTGAAGTTGGAGTTTGCGGCGAGTTAGTGAAACAGGAACAAACGCAATATTAAGAACGTTATCACTTAAAAAGTGCGCATTAGGATCATCAAACTGAACACCAGAAACAAAGGCTATAGAATTATTGTTATCGATGGCTTTTTTAGCGGCGCTAGGTGGAAGTGTGACAACGTCACCTAGTTTATATCCCATGTCATTCAGTGCACGCTGAAGAATGTCGTGCTCTAGCCCGACTGCGGTGCTGTCTGGGTAAAAATACGGAGGGTTACCAAAGCCAAACACGCCTTTTAGCGGCACTCGATAGGGGGAACTGTCTAGCCACTTCGATAAAATCTGGTTCTTGTTATCAACGTCGAAGGTTTCAATCTGTTTGTTGATTAGCGTCAGCAGTTCTGGTTCATCGGTTCGAATCACCATTGATGCTTCAAACCTTTTCCAATGCTCCAGAACATAATTTACCGCTAAATCATGAACGCCAATCTTTTCCGCAAGATCCATAGTGGTGATAGGTTCACCGACCATGCCTTCGACATCCCCGGCCCCTAACGCACGTACTGCATCAATAACGTTATCAAAATCCACTCGCTCAATAGAACTCAATTTGACACCGGCTCGCTCCAAATCGATATTTTCATTAACCATCGCAATACGGCGTTTATTATTTTGATCTAGGTTTCCATCGAGTTTGTTGTCGATGGGAACAATCACTGCGACCTGATAAGGAATATAGGGAGCACTCGCAAGAAAACGGCCACCTTCACTTGGGTCGAACTGTTGGAATGGAAATACATCGCCTCGCCCGTCGACTAACGCGGCTTTAGCCTCGACACGCGAGTTAACTGTGACAAACCGAACATGAACACCAAAACGCTGTTCAAGATCTAATGTCCAATCTTTGATGATCCCAGAAACCTGCCCATCATCATCGATGAATGAGTAAGGATAATGGTTGGCCAAGACAACAAAAGTTACCGTTGGTTGGTTTCCCAACCACTGATTTAACTCAGTATCTGTTACCTCAGCAGCATTCGTAGATCGCATTAGCAGCGGCCACACCACAAGTGTAATGACCAGAAAAACAACCAAACGATTTAGCGACAACATCAAGCCATCACTCATCTCTAAATTTCTCTTTAATTGCTAGAATCTCAGGTAACTTCAGAAAAAACACATCAACGATAGTTGGATCAAAATGTTTGCCTTTCTGTTCTTCAAACAAGTTCAGCGCCTCATCAATACTCCAAGCTTTTTTATAAGGGCGCTCTGCGGTCAGGGCATCAAATACGTCAGCAACGGCCGCAATTCTTCCAACCAATGGGATACCTTCACCAGCTATCTGGTTTGGATAACCACTGCCATCCCATTTTTCGTGATGATATTGCGCCACCTGAATAGCCATACGCATCAGTTTGGAATCACTCTGCCTACCAAGTATATCAACACCATATTCGACATGCTTTTGCATAATTGTCCACTCGTCGGCGTCCAATTTACCCGGCTTGAGTAATACGCTATCAGGAATACCGATCTTGCCAATATCATGCATTGGTGCTGCATCACGCAACGTCTCGGCATCTTCGTCAGTCATTCCCAAGGCTTTAGCTAGCACTTCACAGTAGTGACTCATACGCTTAACGTGCATGCCTGTTTCATTGTCTTTAAATTCAGCAGCTCTACCCAGTATGTTCAGTGTTTCTAGCTTACCGAGATTGATCTCTTGAGTTTTCTCTTTTACCTGACTAAACAACGCGCGTTGTTGGTCATAAAGTGCGATATGCGTTTTCACACGCTGGAGTGCAATTGCAGGGGTTATCGGCTTGGTTAGGTAATCGACAGCCCCCAAGGAGAGTCCTTTTACTTCGGCTTCTGGACCAATTGTGGCGGTCACGAAAATGATAGGAATGTGAGCCGTATTCGGCTGAGCTTTAAGTTGGCGGCACACCTCGTAACCATCGATGTCAGGCATCATGATATCAAGGAGGATAAGGTCTGGCTGCGGCACCATCTTCGCAATTTTGATACCAATTGTGCCGTTAATCGCTACTTTCACTTGATAAGTATCTTTGAGTATTGCCGTTAACACATCCAAGTTACTTGGGGTGTCATCCACGACTAACACTATGGGTTTCCGACTCATTGATACCTCGTATACAAATCAAACAGTTATAACCCTAGTGTAGAACGGTTTCCAGAGGTTAAGTAGAAAAAAAAGCAATTGATTTTCAAAAATGAAGAGTAGATCTGCGAGTGACTTCAAACTGGCGTTATTAGAAGTACGACCAGTCAATATTACGTCAGTTAAGTTATTATTATACAAGGGGAATTACCTTTGCATTGCAACATTTCACTAACAACACAGATACTATCCGAAAACAAAAAGAGCTCCTCATATGGGAGCTCTTTTCGTTCAACGGCTAGAAAGCAAAACAACCGAGTTATTCAGTAATCTAACGACCAGAATAATACATACAGATTCGAACACCATCGAACTCACGAATCTCAAATGGGATCTCGTAGATAGACTCCATCACTGATTTTTCAACCACTTCCGAAACCTTACCCGACTTAACCACTTTGCCTTTCTTCATCGCAACAATGTTATCTGAGTAACAAGAAGCGAAGTTGATGTCGTGAATCACGATAACGACCGCTTTATTGAACTCATGCGCCAAACGACGCAACGTCTGCATGATTTCAACCGAGTGTTTAATATCAAGGTTATTCAGAGGCTCATCTAAGAACACATAATCCGTATCTTGCGACACAACCATCGCGATAAACGCCATTTGACGCTGACCGCCACTCAACTCATCAAGGTATTTATTTTGGATGTCAGTAATGCCAAGGTGTTCTAGTGCTGTATCGACGATTTTATGATCTTCGTCTTTCAAGCGACCTTGAGAGTGTGGGAAGCGACCAAAACAGACCAACTCACGAATCGTAAATCGCATATTGATGTTGTTTGATTGTCTTAACACGGCAAGGTGCTTCGCTAGCTCTTTGGTATCCCACTCAGCCAGTAACTTATCGCCAATGACCACTTCACCCGCGTCGCTGTCTGTTAAGCGGCTCGCCATTGAAAGCAGTGTACTTTTACCCGCACCATTTGGGCCAATGATAGAAGTCACTTCGCCTTTCGGGAACATAGCACTGGCATCATCCACCACGAGTGACTTGCCATACTTCTTAGTTAAACCTGTTAATTTAATCACTACTTACTACCTTTACTGAATTCTGGTGCGTAACAACAAGAACATAAAATACAAACCGCCGACCAAGTTAATAATCACACTCACAGTGGTTTCAAACGCCATCACTTTTTCGATAAACCATTGGCCAGAAACCAATAGCACGATCGCTAGTAAGCTGCTTGCGATGATAAGCACACGATGCTGATAAGATCGGAATATCTGGCGAGCTAAGCTTACGGTGATCAAGCCAAAGAACAGCACAGGGCCAACCAGAGCCGTAGACACCGCGACCATCACTGACACAATCACCAAGGTAATCTGAGTCAATCGCTTGGTGTTCACACCCAGGCTTGTCGCGTTATCAACACCAAGCCAAAGTACATCAAGCTTAGGCGCCAACAACCAAAGGCCAAGCAAGCTCAAACCCAAAGGAATAAGGCAGAGGTAAACCAACTCGCCTTTCACGTTATTGAAACTTGCGAACATCACATTCTGCAGCACCGCGAACTCGTTCGGGTCAATCAACATCGCCAAGAAGTTAGACAAACTCGAGAATACGCTGCCACATACGATGCCTATCAACAGCAGTGTGAATACGTTGTTTCGCTTGCTCTTAAAGTAGAAATGGAACAGAGCAAACGAGAACAAGATCATCACAGTCACAGACATCGAAAAGTTTGCGATCGAGTCAATCACCCAGAAGCTAGCACTGCCAAACACAAACAGAAGTACCGTTTGTACCAGCATATACAAGCTGTCAAAGCCCAAGATGGAGGGGGTTAGAATTCGGTTATTAGTAATGGTTTGGAAAACCAATGACGACGCCGAGATCGCTACCGCCGCCAACACAATCGACAGCAATTTTGGTAGGCGCAGAGACAAGAAGAACTCGTAGTTATCCCACGTCAGCCCCTGCCCGATGAATAGCGCTGTCATACCCAAAGACGCGATAGCCAGAATCGCAATTTTTACTGAATCACGCATTCGACTTGTCTCTCATGATTAGGTAAATAAAAATCATGCCACCAAAGATGCTGATTACCATCGAGATTGGAATCTCATAAGGGAAGATGACGATTCGAGCTAGCAGGTCACAAGCCAACACCAAGATCACCCCCCAGTAGGCAGTCCAAGGCAGAATCTTCTTCATGTTATCGCCCATCATCAGCGACACGATATTCGGCACGATAAGGCCAAGGAATGGGATAACACCAACGATCATCACCACAGAGGAGGCACTGATAGCCACTAACGCAACACCAATGAAGACGATCTTCTGATAATTCAAACCGATGTTTTTCGCGAAGCTCTCACCGATGCTCGCCGCACTGAACTGGCTCGCGAAATAGTAAGCCAATACACAAGCAGGCACCGCGAGATAAAGGATTTCATAGCTGCCCTGCAACACGCTCGCAAAGTTCGCCATAGTCCATGCCGACATGGTTTGTACTAAGTCGTACTTATAAGCAATAAAGGTTGTTAGAGACGAAACAACGTTGCCATACATAATGCCAATCAAAGGCACCAATACCGCGTTCTTAAACTTGAGGTGTTGTAGGAAGCGAACCAATAGCATGGTGCCAAACACTGCAAACGCGAAGATAAAGCCTAAGTAGCTCCATTGCGCAGCATTGCCTAGCACTAGAATGCCGACAATGTAACCCAACATCGCACAGTCAATGGTGCCCATCGTCGAAGGCGCGGCAAACTTGTTCTGTACGATTTGCTGCATGATCAAGCCAGAAACACTCAATCCCGCTCCGGCAAGCACGATCGCGAGTAGTCGAGGAATCCGACTAACAATATAAATAGAATTGGCGTGTTGGTTGCCATTGAAGAACTCGCTAAAACTGATTTCAGCGACTCCAATCATCAATGACGCAACGCATAACACAACAAGAAATACAGCAGCTGCAATGGGTTTCAACATAGAAATAATACTAAAGGTAGGTCTCGGGTAGCCCGTATAAAAAAGTGAAAAAGGGCTTATAAGAACACTCTTATAAGCCCGAAAATCTGATGGTTAGTAACTATTGAATCGTACGTTCAATGTCACTAATCATTCTGTGAATCGCCGTCACACCGCCACCAGCCAAATACCAAGCACTTGAATCAAGGTAAACGATATTGCCGTGCTGCGCTGCAGGTGTTGCCGCAACCAGTGGGTTATCAAACAGTTGTTGTGCGCGTCCTTCTGATTTACCAATCGCTTTTTCGCGGTCAAGCACGTAAAGCACTTCAGGTTTTGCATCAGCTATGTATTCAAAAGAGATTAGGTTGCCGTGTGTTCCTTTAATCGGAGCCACGGTTGCACTCTTTGATTCCACGAAACCAAAGTCATCAAAGATGATTGAGAAACGGCTGCCTTTGTTGAACATCGCAATGTTGTTACCGTTGTTCATTAGCATCATTGCTGAAGTTTCGTCAGACGCTACTTTGTCGTTTACCGCTGTGATAGAAGCTTGAGTCTCTTTAATGATCGCTTCGACTTCAGCTTGCTTACCAAAGATGTCGCCTAGCACACGCCAGTTTTGCTGAGCATCAGCCCAGTACTTGTCGCCTTCAATAGAAAACATGACAGTAGGAGCAATTTGTGCCAGTTTGTCGTAAACCTTAAGCATGCGGTTTTCCGCGATGATGATGTCAGGCTTCAACATGTAGATAGCTTCAAAATCAGGTTCGCTTAAAGAGCCTGTATTTGCCGTCGTATCTTTGTACGAAGCTAGGTAATCAGGCAGCAAGCTATGAGGCGCGCCAACTGGCTGTACACCAATTTTATCGAGCACGTCTAAGCTACCGTGGCCTAGAACCACCACTCGCTGTGGTACTTCAGTAAACTGCGCTGTGCCTTTCACATGCTCAATGGTGACGGTTTCCGCATGCGCGGTCATCATGAATGATGATGCTAGAACGATGGCAAGCCCGCTCAATAACTGGCGAACTGAATTGATTGTTTTCTTCATGTTTCTTCCTTTGCCATTGATACAAACCACCACTCATGACAATGAAAGTCACATTACTCATAGACGAGCATGGGGCGTACACAACTGCTAAATAACGATAATTTAAAGTCTGTCATTGGATTGACAACAAACTTGTAACGCAAGTGAGAACTATTATCAATTATATTTGCACTAAATTGGCGATACAACAACTTTATTATTCAGAAATGTAAAAGTGAGTATTCATATTTTGCGTAGTCAGGAGAGGTATTAGGAATCAGAAATATCAAAAAGACGCGAAGAGGAAAGTGATCATCAATCTGAAGAATAAACTGATGGGGAAAGTGCCCGAAAACCCTGCAATTAAAACTCTGAACCCCAGAATCACAACGCTCAACCTCAGAGTCAAGAATTGTAATTTACAATGTAAAGATCATATACAACAGAGACTTAATCATCACCAAATTAGCTGATCAATTAAACCCACTAATGACAACGAATACGAACAGCTGAAAAGCCAAGACTCAGTCAGATATCATGGTCAAATCCCTGACCTTCGCTCATTTAACCTTCAGTAACCGATGGTAAATCACCCAAAAATATTTTTGAATTTAATTGAAAATAGGGTTGTAATTTTGAAAACTAGGCGTATAGTTCGCCACCTGGCTCTAATCTATAGAGCTGTTAATGCTAAAGTAAGTCCAAGTTCCACATAGACAGTTCTCGATTCCCTCGTTACACCATCTCTGCGTCAGCTTTCACCCAGATAGTCATTCAATAGCTTTTAAATTCGATCCTACTACCGATCTATCGTCATTTGCTCTTTTGTCAGCGAAGTCAGAATAGATCGAGCACTTAAATACAAATGTAATAAACACAAGGCACAGTTATGTCACGCAGAACAACACGACAAACCCATTGGTACCAACTATCACGCGAAAAAACAGTCAATAAACTAAAAGGTAATAAATGCTCAAGATTAAAATAGATTTACACAAAGAAGAGATTTCATGGGTCACCGAGATTCGACAGCTCAATAGCGATATACTCCACCGCCACATATTGCCCAAGCTACAACATCACAGCTATCTCATCGACTTTGAATTTAATGAACGAGAAAGCATCGGAACTATCGTTTCAGGCAACGGAAACACCCTAGGACATTTCACACTCCTATAGCATTTCCCAAAGGCTACAAAAGAAACACCATCTAGTCCCAAAGATGTAAAAGATGTCACCCTCAATTCGCTCTAGCAGAACAAAATAGAGTAGAAGTAAAACAGATCTGAAACCTAGCCCTTTTTGCATTTCACACGCGGCTAACGCTAGCTAGGTTATCGTACTTCTATTGAAACCAACTTATATCAAACTCTAAATCACCATTGAGTCATTATCAGTGCATTCATGGACTAATAAGTTAACGGCATCGACCTTAACTTCTGATCAAGAGTATATAAGTGTTCTGCAGCTTGCATGTGTTGAGGGTAATCACTGAACTTCTCACGATTCTCCTCATTCATCTTACATGTCTCATCCACCAGCATTAACTTCCAATACAGCTTCGTTGTATGCAACATCGCCAGTAACGGTTTGAACACCTCTTGCTCATAAGCTTGAATCAACTCTTCAATCAACTCGTCACGTTCGTCTTCGCTTGCGATTGAACCCTCGGTTGCCGACAACACTTTTTGATACTTCAGGTTTTGTTGCAGCTTATCCATGACCGTTTGGTTTTCTTCCGCTAAGTCAACAAGCTTCGACTTAATGATGTTTACCCAATTCGCTTGGCTCAGTACTGTGTCATCAACGCTGGTAAAATCTTCTCGTATTTGTCGTTCAACATCTTTTTGAGCTTTCTTTAAAACCGCACGCACCTTTTGGAAAGGCAGCTGATACTCCTTACTTAGCTCGATAATCAGTTTATGAAAACCACCATTTGGAAGGTGTAAGTTTTCTTTAAACGTCGCCATTGCAGCTTCTTGCTGTTCGGTAAGGTGAGTCATTCTGTTTCCTATTCTTTATCACTTATGGTGCTGAGCCCGCGATCATACCACTATTACCCTCGTTTTTTCGGTAACTTGAACAGTTACACCTCGCTATGCCGTTAAATTCTCTCAGCCCTTTCTCTTTTGGCTAGTTATTAACCCACTTGGCATAAAATGGTAAATCTCTATCGGAGAAAGTTCGTACATTACGCGCTCAGGGGATATCGCCAGACAGGAGTCGTTACTTACATATGAAAGACAAGCGCGAGAAATGAGAAAACAGATGACCTATTCAGAATACAAAGAATCCGATTGGCATAAGTGCGTGAGCATTGGTTCAGAAGCAATGGTATCCATTGCCAAGTTTGCCTTTAAAGCCACTACCCTTTTATTTCGATTTTTCCGCTGGCTTGTCGTATCGGCTTATACCTACGTGATGAAGTAATTCTATATGGGAGTCGTTATTTTCATTACGACTTATCTAAATACCCCAAAGCGCGCCCTATTAGGTCGCGCTTTTTTTGTGCCCAGTTTTATACCTAGCTTGATGCCAAAAGTCCGAGTGCATTTTATATCGTCAGTGGCGCTAAATGGTAAAACTGACCATCGAATAAAAACCATACTACACCTGTTCCAACAAAACAGACTTCTAACTTATACAGGTACTAAAATGAAAAAGATTGCACTTAAAATTGTAGGACTAACGGTTTTGGCTTCTGCGCTAACTGGTTGTATCGGCAGCAACGCCGTAACAGGGAAAGTGATGAAATTTAACGTTGAAGTTGTCGATAACCGCTATGCCCGTGCAGGTGTAAACTTCTTATTAGCGCCTGTATACGGTATTACTACCGCAGCAGACTATGTGGTATTCAACTCACTTGAATTCTGGACAGGTAAAAACCCTATCAGCGGTTCACCACACGTATTTGATACAAAAACAGACACGCACTTCAAAGTGAACGATGAGCTGGACCCAAGCCTGAAAGAAGCCCCTGTCGGCCCAATTTCTAACAATCGCACCATTGAAACGGGTGAGATGATTAAGATCGACGAAAACACGATTCAAATGGACATCATCTATACATCTGGTGAAACAGCGACTCTAACGGGCATCAAAGACGGTCAAAACGTTACCTATTACATGGATGGTCAGCTTGTATCGCAAACAACTATCGCTGAATTAGAGAAGATTCAAGGCACTGAAGCTTAAGGTTCATCGCCCACACAGAGTTCAAACTTAAAGAGACTTTTGAGCTCATAAAATAGAACAAGCCCGGCGATTGCCGGGCTTGTTTGTATGTGCTCTATTATTTGTAAATACTCTATTGGGACTGAGACTGTGCAAGTCGAATGCTCACCAAACTCGCCACCATGATAGCTAAGTAAAAGCTGCCGATAATGGATTCCATAAACACAAAGAATTGAGCAATAGGCAGAGCTGGTGATATGTCGCCGTAACCAACCGTAGTCAAGGTGATAAAGCTAAAGTACATCGCATTAAACAAGTTCGTCAGCCAGACTTGCTCTTCTAACCCGTTAAAGGCATTAGGAAAGATCTCTAAAATTAACAAGTAGATGGTCGACCAAGCAAACCCTAGCAACAAGTAAATACAGATGGAGCCGATGATGTGATTGGGTGTCACCGTTTTGGCTTTCATCACCTGCTTCAACGCCGAGTAAATGTGTGAAAACAAGAACACAGCCAACGCCGATAGCGTCACTATCGACAGGTTATAGCCTTCCAAAAATGAAAACACGCCAGACACGAGCGCCGTAATCAATAACAGCCCATACCAAGAGCGATACAAGGCTCGCTCTTTATGAATACCGGCAATTGAACTCGCCAACGTAATAATGATAAGAAATAGGATTGTTTTCTGGCCTTGCGGATAAAACTGCTGCATCACCGCGCAACCAAAAAACAACACCAACAGTGCATAGAATAAGAAGTAGAAGTTGTCGTCTTTAGAGACTGGCTTCATCTATTTTCCCTCGACCTCTGCAGGTTTTTTCTCAGTTTCTTGTTGGTTTTTCTCTTCAAGTCCAAGCCACGCCATCGTCAGCTCATAGCTTAAACTCAGTATCACAGCACCGACAAACAGACCGACGATGCCTGACATCGCCATTCCGCCCAGTGCACCCAATAGAATTACCAACATTGGAATGTGAGAGCCACGGCTCAGCAATACTGGCTTTAAGATAGCGTCACTGCCGCTCACCAAAATACACCACACTAAGAACAAGCTCGCCGCCAGTGTCGATTCAACGCTGAACATGTAGATGATCGCAGGTAATAGAGCAAGAATCGGTGGCAGTTGGATTATCGCAATGAGCAGCACAGCTAGCGCCCAAAACGCAGCCGCAGGAACGCCTGCAATCACCAAACCGATTGCCGACATCATGGATTGAATCACAGCCACACCAATCACACCTTGCACAACACTTCGCACGGTCGATTTAGAGAGCTCTACCAATTCTTCACCTTTGCCGCCCGTTAAACGCGCCACTAAGTGAGTCACACCAGTTTTGCATTTATCGGCATTACTCATGAATGCACCAGCAATGATGGTAGAGATAATGAACTGAATAAAGCCGCCACCTAGAGAGCCAAGAACAGAAGCGGCTTTCGTCGCGAACTGTTTAACTTCATCTGCATACTTTATGAAAGTGCCTTCAATATTGTTGGAGGCTGCAACCAAGGTTGAATAAACCTTTTCCCCTATTAATGGAATATCTTGCAAAGACTCCTTCGGTTTAGGCAATGACAATGTGCCATCTTGAAGCCCTGTCATCAGGTCAGTCGCGCTGGTGTAGATACCAGAAGAAAGCGCCGCCAAAGGAATAAATAGAAGAATCACACCAATAAAGCTCAGCAATGCACTGGCTTTACCTTTCGACACCCCGGTTTTATTTGAAATTGCGACCGCCACTGGATACAACGCAGTCGCAATGATCGCACCCCATATCACCAAAAGAATGAATGGGCGCAAAATCGAAAAACACCAATACACGAGCATGGCAATCGCTGCGATCTTGATGGCAGCGTCTATCGCCTGTTTTGAAAAATCATCGGTTAACTTCATGAGACGTCCTTGTTAGACAAAATTAAGGCTGATTTTGTAGAAACTTCCAATTCCGTGTTTCTAGGAATAGAGAAGCCAAAATCATATATATGCCAATTAACACTAATTGGAATATGCGTATAAGAGTGTTGCTATCGATGTCACCGGAGCTCATCAACGTGCTACCAACAAGTACGAGCAACGTACTAAATGCAGTGGCGAAAATAGGTGCTTTTTCGGGAACCGTGTAGATCTTGGTAGCCATAAGAATGGCAATAAGTCCTATAAACAAAGAATAGAAGACAATGTTGGGTACTATAGAAAGAATTGAAAAAGCAGCAATCGCCAGCAATCCCCCGATACCGTTACTTATCACCAAAAAAGCGCTCAACTTTATCGACTTCTCTGACGTAATCATCAACGATAACAACGCAATGAACATCATTGTCAGTAAAGCTTCAGATATTTGAAAAATAAAGAAAAAGCACACCACTGGATAGGAGATAATCATCGCCCTAAAGGCCGCATACCAACGCTGTTTCTTTTCGAGTGGCGCAGCAGCGAAGCCTGAGAACGCCGATTTTGGCTCAGGGAAAAATACATGCACTAACGCAAAACGGGAATGTGTGTAACCATAACGCTCTGCCAGGTTAGAATAATGTTTTAAGTCGTTATCAAAGCGGCGTCGATTCCAGCACCCTGTCAGTGAATCCGTTTCCACCAGCATTCTTAATCGACGCTCCAATATCTTGCGTCGGCTAATATCCGTAAAGGTCACCACGTACTTGTTATTGTGCGGCAGAATTTCAGTTAGCTTTTCCACCACAACGTTTACGGTAAACTGCTCACCAAGTCGACTGACGCCACTCAACTCACCTTTCCATCTCTGGTTTTCCTTCAGTGAGCGAGTAATGGTCGTGATTAGGCTGCTGTTATTCATAAAACAGAGATCAGAAATCGGACGAGATTCGACTTGGTCAAAGGCATAACCTGAAACCCGAGAGAATTGTTGATTCACTTGTATGACCCTCAATTGACTATCGAGGACAATAAAACCTGCGACACCATCAATGATCGCTTCCGACAAGTTATTCTTGCTTTGAGCCATTTCATGTCGATAAAGGCGTGCGGTAATAAGAGTGCTAAGTAAAAACAACGCACACACCGAAAAAAACATGGCTGGCGTAGAAGCAATACTCAGCAACCACAAGCTAAATGCCATATTGAGGACAAGTGCAGACACCACGTATAGCGGCATTTTTCGGTCATAACTTAACTTGTTCATAGTTTGCTCTGGTGATGGGCGAATGACTATGATGGCTAAGTTTTAATTAAGATATTTACCATTTTACGACACATACAAATCAAATCATCTCCATTTTCAAAACATCGTCAATTCAGAGATTCAATATCGGCATGGAACACACCACCGCTACCTCATTTCTGCTTATCTTGCCGATAAATATCTTTGTCGTGTGGATAAAACACCCTAGTTGATGTCCCAAAGTGACATAACTACTATGCGATCCCAACGGGTTTGTCTTTTCAAACGAATATAGACAGGCCCAAATCGCTCTTTAACACCACTGACCCAACTTCAAATCTCCCAGATAAGCGCTCAGCCTTGCCGTTGCTTATATCGGTTTCAAATAGATCACTTTTTGAATATTAATTCGCACCCAGTTTATGAGCGCTCTTTGAGTGCTTTTTTATATCTAAATGAACCTTTTGGAAAATTTGTCGTGAACGTTTTAAGAAATATTTGCCCTGAGAAAATGGGTAAAGAGCGTAACAAACGAGAGTATGATTTACGCGTACTTAATTGTGTCAGTGAAAGCGAATATGAATCGCGTATGGCGGTTTGGAATAGCCTTGCGTTAACTGCTACTCCGTCTGCTTCGGAAACAAAGGGCTTCATCGATGAGTCTTTCAACAAGCTTCAACAAGACCTGAAAGAAGCTAGCCGTGAGTTATCGATTAACTACACGGACTTCATCGCAATGGCGCATGAAGAGATCAACTACATTAAGGTGTTTGTTGCTGATAAAACAGCACAATACGGTTGGTACGCTGCGATCGTTCTTATGGTCATCGGCACGGTTGCTCTGTGTATTCAGTAAGTTAGACCACAAATTTTACTGGCTACTGCATCGAGCGCTTTAATGCGCTCTAACTAGAAAACAAATGACGAGTCTCATTTGTTTTCTAGCCACCACAAACTCACTCTCCCATCAAAAACAACAAATCTTGGGTCGCTTGTTTCGGGTCTTCTGCGTGACATATCGCTGATACCAAGGCTAATCCATGAATACCTGTGTTAACCAACTGCGGAATGTTCGATTCGTTGATTCCACCGATACCAACAATCGGCAATTTCGTTGTTTTCAAAGCCATTTGAATGCCTTCATAACCCCAATGTTTCTTTAGATTCGTCTTAGTCGGTGTGGCAAAAATCGCACTGAGACCAATGTAATCGATCGGCAAACTATCTGCTTGTTGTAGCTGCTGTTCAGTTTCAATTGATAACCCAAGAATCTTGTCTGAACCAATCAGCTTACGTGCTAACTCTGCAGGCATATCCGATTGACCCAGATGCAAACCATCGGCGTCGACAGCCAATGCTACGTCCACTCGGTCATTGATGATCAGCGGAACACCTGAGCCAGCCAGAATCGACTTAACCGCTTGTGCTCGTTCAATGAAGGCTCTTACGTCCCCATGTTTTTCTCTTACTTGAACCATAGTGACGCCACCAGCAACCGCTTGTTCAACCACGAATTTAAGCGTTTCTAGATCTTGTTGGTCGTCAGTCACCAGATAAAGTTTATAAGGGTTCATCGCGTACCTTTGAAGTCGATTTCTAAAATTGGTTTTCTGCCATTTTACCGACAAATCACATCCTATGCATGGAAGTTAGCACTTAATCCCTTAAGTTAGGCGGTTGAATTCAAATACGCAACTCGTTGAAAGCATGTCGAAAAACCCGATTTTTCTAACAAAAGCGTTACTTATTACACAAACTATTCGCTTTAGCATGCCCAGAATGCTGTTTTATGAAATACTCCCCTATGAAGGAATCAGGTAAATATAGGGATAGTTATGCGCCACCTTTCTATAGCGCTCAAGATCAAGCTGGGTTATGCCATCTGCTTGCTCTTTTTCGTCATTTCAGGCCTTGTGAGTTACAAAGGTATTCAAACCTTGTCGAACGGCTTTAGCCAGTACAGTGACCTCAGCCACAAGGCGACATTGTCAGGCAACATTCAAGTGCACTTTCTTCAGATGCGTTTAGCTTCTGAACGTTACTTAGAGTCATTGGATGATCAATACGAAGCGAATTATCAATCGAGCAAACTTGCGATTGATGAACTGCTGAACAACTTAATCCAAACCACCACCAATACTGATAGCTTGTCGAGCCTGCAATTAGTGCAAGACAGCGTTGCAGCTTTTGATGCGGCTTATGGATCAATGAAACAGAGCCAACTGCTCATTGACCAGTTAGTGAACGTGGAGATGGTCACACGAGAAACCAACGCACTGAAAGCGGCTCAGAGCTTATTGTATGAGTCTTACAATAACAATGATCCAAACGCGAGCTTATACGCAGGCATGTTGATGGAGAACTTCCTCGCAGCCAAGATCACAGTGCTGAGTTACTCAAACAACAACGACCTCAAAACCTATGAAGCTGGTAAAGACATTTTTGAATATGCTCTGCCAGGTATAGAAGGCGATATTGAATCTCTTAAATCATCTCCTTATCAAAGTGAACTGATTGAAGATTTCTCTAACCAACGTGAAGCGTACGCGAAAGGCTTTGAACAAGTTCACCAACAGATGCTGGAGAACACTCAAAGAACCGCTACCCTCGCCTCTATTGGTGACAGCTTAGCGATTTCGGTAGCTGATGCTCAGAGCATTCTAGAACAACAGAAACAAGCATTAACACCAGAACTGCAAGCCAGCGAAAAGCGCTCGATTCAAATCATCATATTGCTGACGGGTGTGGCTTTAGTTATTGGCATGACGAGCGCCGTGTTGGTGACTCGCTCTATTACTAAAGGCATCGCACAAGTTAAACAGATCACCAACGAGCTTTCTCAGGGCAACCTGAATGTGGAAGTGAACATTGAGAGCAAAAATGAGATTGGCGAACTGCTGACTAATATGGAGATCACCATTGAATCTCTGCGCGATATTGTTGGCCAAGTGAACCGTTCTAGCGTGCGTATTGGTGAGATGTCGGAGTCACTCAATCAAGTGACCAATAACAGCTCGACCAACGCAACACAATTGAATAGCGAGATGATAAATATCTCTTCTGCCGTTGATCAACTGGCTTCAAGCACATCAGAGATAGCTTCAAGTGCCAACCACGCCTCTCAAGTCGCGAACCAAGCGACCGAGAATGTCGCGATGGGGCTCAAGGAAGTAGACAAGACACTGCACGAAATTGGCAGCGCCGATGAAAGCATGCAGGTCAGCAGCCAGAAAGTGACCGACCTGCACAAAGAGTCGATGAACATTGGCGCAATACTGGAAGTAATCAAAGGCGTATCTGAGCAGACCAACCTTCTCGCGCTGAATGCCGCAATTGAAGCCGCTCGAGCAGGCGAACAAGGTCGTGGATTTGCCGTCGTAGCCGATGAAGTAAGAACGCTCGCTAAACGCACCCAAGACTCTGCTAGCCAGATTGATGAGCTCATCACCTCACTACAACGTGGTGCTAAAGATGCGTTAGAGTCAATTAAAGAGAGCCACAGCACGGTTTCAGATGCTTCAACTCAAGCACAGCAAGCTTCTCAGAACTTACATGTGATTAATCAACACATCCAAGATCTGAACCAAGCCAACAGCCAAATCGCGGTGTCGGTTGATGAGCAGGATCGTCTTACCAAATCACTGGGTGAAAACGCGCAAGGTGCAAACACTATTGCTCAAAGCAACCAAGAGTCGGTAAGCAGCATTTCAGGTGCAGCGAGCGACTTAACCGAGGTTGCTCACCACCTAGAGAGCCAAGTGAATCGATTTAGAACCTAGCCAGCTAGTCCATACACAGCTGGCACAGTTCCAAAGCAATAATAAAAAGCCCCCAGCACATAAGTGTCGGGGGCTTTTCTTTATCTAAAGAGATTTAAGTTAGGCTTGTGGCTTAGAGTTCGGTTAACCCTACTGAATCTTCAATCGTTGAATCAGAGTCTCTTCATCTAACTGGTACAACTCATCAAGCAAGTTCATTTGCAGGCTACCCGGGCCGCGTGAGTTTTCAGCTGCGATTTCACCAACCACACCTAATACCGCTGCTGCCGCCAAACCACTGTCATCACCAATAGCAGCAAATGCGCCCGTCAATGCTGTTAAAGTACAGCCCATGCCTGTCACATACGGCATCATTGGATGACCATTGTTTAACGTCACAACACTGTCTTTCGTGACAACGTAATCCGTCTCACCAGAAATAACTACATTCGCGCCGTATTCAGCCACTAAGCATTGCGCAGCGCCTAATGCAGCATCACTGCTATCCAACGCATCAACGCCTTTGCTCTGTGCTTGCTCACCCGCTAGCGCGATAATCTCAGACGCATTACCACGAATGATTAGCTTATCGGCTAAACGTGCAATTTCACGAGAAGTCTCAGTACGCAGCGTACTTGCACCGCAACCCACAGGGTCAAGAACCACAACCTTATTGTTCGCGTTAGCTTGTTCGACCGCGAAGCGCATTCTTGGCGTCCAAACACTGTCTAATGTGCCAATGTTAATTACAAGCGCGCCAGAGAATGACATCATCTCAGCCAGTTCTTGTTGTGAGTGCGCCATGATAGGCGAAGCGCCAATCGCCAATAACGCGTTGGCCGTGTTGTTCATCACTACATAGTTAGTGATGTTCACAACCAGTGGTTTTTGCTCTCGTACTGCGCGCAGCGATTGAATAATTTGTTCAGTAAGCATGGGTAAATCCTTATTCGTGAAAGTCGCTTTTAAGCCGCTGTTGAATCATCAAGAGCGTTCAGCCCTTGCTGCCAAAAAGCCACTTCCATACGCGTTGCGGTTTTGAAGATATGAACGATGTTCTGACCGCGTTCGCTGTTGATATCAATTTCAGCAAGCAACTGATTGAAGTATTCCGCGCCCGTTGCTACGCCAGACTGGAACTCTTCACTGCCATACAGTTGCAGCCAACTTGAGTATGGGTTGCCTTCTAATACGGTATCGCTGCTTTCTAACAGCGCTTTACCAATCACAGCGTAACCAATGGAACACGGAGCCAGTGCCGCATATAAGTCGACAAGATCACCCGTCATACCCGCATCTAGAACGTAGCGCGTGTAGGCAACAGTGCCGAAATCTTCAGGCTCGTTTTCTAAATCCGATTCGGTTAAACCCCACTGACCACAGTAAGTCACGTGGTGTGAAATTTCAGAATCTAACAGAGCATGAACACTAGGCAGTGCACGACGCATATCAGCCAAGGTTTTAGCCTTGTAAATTGCCAATGCATAAGCACGAGCATACTGCTTTAAAAACAAAAAATCTTGCTTCAAATAATGCAGAAAACACGGCTGAGCGAGGGTGCCGTTTGCTAGCATTTTAACAAAATCATGCTCGGTGTAGTCTTGCCAATCTTGCTGACAGGCTTGGATTAAGTCTTGGTATTTCATGAGATTCCTTAGTCAAAAGTCGGTACGTAATCAGCGGCTTTTGGTAGTGATTTGATGATGCCTTTGTCGAACATGAACTGTGCGTAATCGTCGTAACGCTTCATATCTACAGCAGAAGGGCGAAGTGCAAAGCGAGTCAATGTGTCGTTCCATGCGCGTTGGTTAAGCTCGTTATTCAACGTATCTGGTGAATACGCCACAAACTCACTCCATGACTCTTGTGGGTGGTTCACAATGTAAGTCGTTGCTTGTTCCAATGCTTTGTTGAAGGCTTTGATTGCTTCGTCGTCGTGTTTCTTTGCGTTCGCAACAAAGATAAGCTCGTCGTAAGCGGGCACACCGTGCTCTTCAGGGAAGAATGCCTTAGCTTTAAAACCTTCAAGTGCTAATTGGTTAGTTTCGAAGTTACGCAAGCCACCCCAGATTGCGTCTACCTTACCCGATGCCAATGAAGATGAAAGTGCCCAACCGACATTGATGGTTTGCACATCTGTAAAAGCAACGTTTTCTTGCGCTAACATAGTACCGATAGTCGCTTCTTCGTTGCCAGCAATCGCAATACCGATTTTTTTACCTTTAAGATCCGCTAGCGAATCGTTCTTGCCGTTATCCAGTACCATTAGTGTGTTCAGTGGCGTCGCGATAAGGGTTGATGCACGAACTAAAGGAAGACCCGCTGCCACATCCATGGTTAAGCTTGGTTGGTAAGTTACCGCTAAATCAACCTTACCTGCCGCGACCAATTTTGCTGGCGTGCTTGGGTCTGCTGGTTCTTGGATTTCAACCTCTAAGCCTTGGTCAGCAAAGTAGCCACGCTCTTGAGCGATAACAATCGGACCATGATTCGGGTTCACAAACCAGTCCAACATCAGTGTCAGTTTCTTTTGTTCAGAGTCCGCTAGAGCATGACCTGACACTAGCGAAGCAAGCAGTGCCACTGCACCTACCAATTTGGTGTTTTTCATAGTTAACCTTTCCTTTTGAATATTATTATTGTGTTTATAGAACTAGTTTTTAACGACGTTTTGTTTAGATAAATAGCGTTGAGCGAAGCCTTATTAAACAAAGTGTTATTGATCAAGCCATCACTGGTTCTCCCAAGGGATGGCTTTTTTGAGTAACTTATCTGTGATGAAGTAGAGCGAGATAGACAGCACCGCCAAGATAAATAAGGCCGCAAACATCTCATCAATGATCATGCGCGCATTGGCTTGTAGCATTAAGTAACCTAAACCTTCACTGGAGCCTACCCACTCACCGACGACTGCGCCTATTGGGGCTATCACCACCGCTACACGAATGCCAGACGCCAATGTTGGCAATGCAGCAGGAAGTTGGATATAGCGGAGCAATTGCCATTTCGATGCACCCATCGTCTTAGCAAGATCAAGATAACCTGTCGGTGTATTACGCAGACCGTCGTAACAGCAAGTGGTCACAGGGAAGAAGATAATGATCGCCGCCATCACCACTTTTGAAGCGATGCCATAGCCAAGCCAAAGCATAAGTACTGGCGCAATCGCAAATACAGGAATCGCTTGGCTAGCAATCAAGATAGGCAATAGCCAACGCTTCAACGGGTCAAACATCAACATCTGCAAGGCGAAAAAAAGCCCCATGGATAAACCGAGCAATAGACCAAGTAAGATCTCTTGCGCAGTCACCCAAGTGTGTTTGAGTAACACATCGTAGCGTTCAATCAGCTTGAGGGAGACTTCTGCGGGAGCTGGCAGAATGAAGCTTGGCATCTCGAATATAATTACCACCATTTGCCACAAACCAAGAATCACAGCACTGCTAATAAGCAAACGCATAACAGGATTCATCTGGCGAGGACGCGCTGTGCTAGCCTGCGCGTTAGTTGAACTTTCTTCCATTGAGTTTTCTATCTTGGAGCTATCAGTAGCTTCACTTCGAGTTAGTTCATTCATAATCACGCTCCAACTGTTCTAAGATCGCTTGTTGTAGCTCGGCACACTCACCATCTAACACTCGTGGCGTTGACGTGTGAGGCACAGATAAAGAGTGAGCACTCGCAGGCGTGCCTTGCAACACATACAAGTTATCCGCCAGACGCACCGCTTCTTGTGGATCATGAGTGATCAACACAACGGTTTTACCCCTTAACAGTTCACACGCTAAACTTTGCAGCTTGTGTCTCGTTACCGCATCCAGCGCAGAGAAAGGCTCATCCATCAGCACGACTGGCTTGTCTTGCATTAAGGTTCGAGCCAAAGCAACACGCTGACGCATACCACCAGACAATTGATCCGGCATAGCATCCGCGTAATCAGCCAGACCAACAGAAATCAGTAGCTCTAACGCCTGATTTTTATGCTCGATATTTTTATGCTTATCTGCGGAATTTTGAAAGCGATGGCTCAAACACACGTTGTCGATAACCGATAGCCATGGCAGTAACAAATCTTGCTGCGCCATGTAAGCGATGCGATCCGTTAAAGGCAATTCATCAGAGGTTGTCAATGTTCCCTGCCACTCCACCTTGTCGTCCAACAAGCCTGCCAGATAACGCAATACCGTGGTTTTCCCGCAGCCACTTCGACCTAGCAATACCGTCCACTTACCTGCGTTTAAGCTAAGCGACAATCCCGATAAGGTTGCGTGCTCACTGTCGTTATAACGTAAAGAGGCATTGCTGAGCTGAACACCCACCGTATTAACGGACATTCCCGTGCCCAGCGAAGAAGTGATTTACGGGCCCATGACCTTGGCCGACTTGCAACTCATCAGCATGAGCAATCGCGCGCGAAATGTATTGTTTGCCTAGCTCAACAGCCTCTGACAGCGTGTTGCCTTGCGCTAAGAAAGAAGCAATAGCAGATGAAAGCGTACAACCCGTACCGTGGGTGTTTTTGGTAGGAAAACGCTTCGCACTAATCAAAGCAGACGTGGTTGGCAGAATCAGTAAGTCGTTACTGTTCTCATCCTTCTCTAAATGACCGCCTTTGAGAAGAACGGCTTTAGCACCTAGTGCACGCAGGTCTTCAATCATATCCTGCATTTCGGCTTCGCTTTCAGGCACAGCTTTGCCCGTTAGTGCTGCGCCTTCCTGCAAATTAGGCGTAATGATGTCTGCCAGCGGAATCAGCTCTTGTTTCAGTGTAGTAATGGCTGAGTTTTCTAAAAGAAGATCACCACTGGTTGCGACCATTACAGGGTCAATCACTAAGTGTTTAGGTTGGTACTGCTTAATTTTATCAGCGACGACTTTGATGATTTGCGAATCGGCCAACATGCCGACTTTTACTGCCACGATATTGAGATCAGTAAAAACCGCATCTAACTGGCTAGCAACATGGTCGAGTGGAATAGGCAAAATGGCGGAAACGCCTTGGGTATTCTGAGAGGTAATTGCGGTAATTACCGAACAAGCGAAGCTACCCGTTGCAGACATGGCTTTAATATCAGCTTGAATGCCCGCGCCACCACCACTGTCAGAACCAGCGATCGTCAATACAATCGGAGTATTGATCGAAGAAGATTGGTTTTCTGGTGTTTGAGTGCTGTTAGGTGATACTTGAGAATTGGAATGCTGTGTCATGGTCGCTCCTACTGTCTAAAAGACGTAAGAGAACCGAACTTTGGCCGCAAAGAGAGTGTGGAGGTGAAAGCAATGAGAGATCATTGTTGAACCACGTAGGCAAAGTAATCATAGTTCCCTACGCCAGTGTTAACTGAATCAGGTTCAACGGGTCTCGAATAACGATCTCAGCAAACACCAACTAAGGTATATGCCCCCCGACTATTGATAACGATAGTAACAGCACTCTCACAACTGAGATACTGATTTTATTCAATTATAAGAATTACACATGAAAAAATTTCAATTAGGCAAAACAAAACAAATACTTATAACGTTCCTTTAGATGGCTTCGACTGTATAAACAAGCACAACACAATCAGAGACATACCTAACCAGCCTGTAAAAGGAATCAGCTCACCGACAACACAGACGGCAAGCACCGCTGCAACTACTGGTTCAAACAGAGTCAGCAGATTGGCGCTACTCGCGGTCACGTGGCGTAAACCAAAACTGAACGCGATATAGCCCAAGCATTGTGGGATTAACGTCAGATAACTGATGACTAATACGTTAATCTGCGAGGAAAACAGGTTCTCCCCCGTAAACCAGAGCGTTGGCAGCAACAGCATCGCACCCAGGCCAAAAATACTGCCCATCGCCGCTTGTGACTTAATCCCTTTGTCGATCAGTGCTTTAGTCGCCCAAGAATAAATGGCGTAACACAACCCAGCGAGCAAACCTAAAGCAATACCGAACAGCTTGAGATCATCACCGGATTCATTCGTCGATGAAGATTCTGAAAACACCAACAACCCAATACCCACCACACCAATCGCAAAGCTAGTGAGCCAACGTTTGTTGATATTATTCTTTTTGCTAATAAGACACTCTAACAGAGCAGAAAAGAAAGGTGCGGTAGCAATCGAAACCACTGTACCAATCGCCACGCCAGATAATTTCATTGAAGAATAGAAAGCTAAAGGATAGATCGCTAAAGCCAAAGCGCTCACCGTCAACAGCTTCTTGTTCTGCAAAAGCTTGTCGAAAGCGAATAGGATTTTTCGATACGCCAATCCCGCTTGCATTAGGCCACCGACGCCCATAGAGAAAGCACCAATCACTAATGGGCTGAGATCAGGCGCAAAGCTTGCGGCGGTGCCTGTCGTGCCCCATAAAACAGAAGCAAACACGATGGCTAAAGTGCCCGTTTGGAATTCGTTAACGCGATTGATGGCAAGATTCATTTCTATTACCTAGTCTATTTTCATTTCTGAAATAGATAATAGTGAACATATACTAAGTTTAGTTTGCCAAAAGGACGCTATTCTTGTTTTGGAAGACTCTCTTTCATCGAGCCCAAAAACGCCCTTGGAGACATGCCAAAGTGCTGAGAGAAGCGTCGACTGAATGCAGACAAGTCACTATAACCCACATTTTCTGCGACCAATTGAACGGGTAAATCAGTATGACTTAGCAAGGCTTGTGCTTTCTCCATACGATAACGAGTGATGTATTTAAGCGCACTGATTCCAATGCACTCTTTAAAGCGTTTCTTAAACTGAGTGGGGCTCAAACATGCCGTTTCTGCAAGCTGAGAAATAGAGAGAGGTTGGGCGTAATTATCCGCGATGAGCCTTTGTACCGCGCGAATACGTGGGTCGATGCTCTTGCTTACTTCTTGTTGCTCTAGCAGCAGTAAAAACACATCCAAAATAGATGACTCAATGCCACTGTCGACTTGATATTCCAACTGCTTTTCAACGAACAGCAAGAAGCTCATTAAAGGTGGCGTGATAGCAAACACCGAGAGCTCATGCTCTAACAAGTGCTGCGGCAACTCCGCCATATCCGCAACAATAAACCGTGCCGCTTCATCCGCTTTAAACGCATGCGCTGTGGTTACCGGAATCACCACACATTCACCGACAGAAACTTTGCCAACATACCCCACCATTTCAATGCTAATACTCCCCTGAATAGGCAGCACCAATTGATGGTAGCCATCATGGGCATGAGTATTAAATTGCTTGGTGTAAGATCGAATGCTTAAGCTAGATTTCATGAGCAACGCCAGAGTACATTTCGCTAGGTTAAAGTAAGAGATACAACGTTACATTATCACTTCCCTAGAGTCACACTCAATGCGCATCAAATTCATGCTCACTAGGTGACACGATCAAAAGCGGCCTCTAAATGAGAGGCCGTTTTTATTAAAAATCGTCATTCACCTCAAGGTTAGAATGACACTTGGCTATCCTGACCAACCACTACCTGAACACTGTTTTGAACATCATAGATTTCAAAACCATCAGCAACCGGATCAGCATTGTCTTCATCACTGTCGAACTGCGCAGTACAGGTATAACCCAATGAGTAAGTACCTGGATCAATGAAGCCCAGAGAGAACTCATAGTTAGTCTGTGCTTCATTCATTGCCACTGACGCTGAAGTGATCGGTTTCACTTCATCACTGCCGCCAATCGGAGCCATGTCAGCTTTATCGACGTTGCCTTCATACAGATAAACCGACTGAACGAACGTGCCATTGTCTGTAGGATTACAAGCTTCGAAAGTTGTGGTTGCAACGGTACCTTCAATGTTTCCTGTCTCAACCGTATTGATAAGGCTTACAGACGTTCTTTGAATAGTGTAATCAGGGAAAGTCGAACTGTTCTTTAGGCCGCGTCGAAGATCGAACTCGACAACAAAATCGTTACTCTGTTGGTTCACATTAAACGAATCATTAAAGTAAAGCACGCCAGCGTTATCTTCTTTACCCACACCTTGCGGACACGCACCTTCACCTTTCACCGTTAACTCATGGGCCGTATCATCGTTTTCTATCACGTAAGATGGATCTGTTGGATGATCGCCGTCATTTGCGAACACACACAACTTATAGCTGCCTACCGGAATGACCTCATTTTCAATCAAAGGAAGCGCATCGCTGCCTTGATAATCCAGCAAATTCACACTTAATGGAATAGGGTCCTCACCATCTGGCAAAGGATCGCCGTTCTCATCAACATAATCGCCATTTTCGTCCGTTTTATATACATCATAAATCAGTGGCGAACCTTCTCGTTGGGGAAGTAAAGCGACCTTACTGAATGTCACCGTCACATCTTTAACATCATCGACAGGCGCATCGCTCACGCTCAAAGTAATGGGTGTCGTACTGCTTGATGACCCAGAGTCACCACCACAACCAACAAGCCCAGCCAGCACAAGGCTCGCTAAAGCGGTTTCCTTAAAATACTTCATAACTCATTTCCTATAAATCACTGCTCAATAAAGGACCTAGCCAGTTGCCCTTTTCTTTTTTGTTGTGACTCATTGGTAACCAGTACATTGCTTAACATTTACTCCCTTTATTAGGGCTATCTCTATACAAATGCACAGTTAACCAAGGTACACATATCAAGTCGCGCATAGGTTAATTAAGTTTAGTAAGTAATTTGTCAATATGGTTTTTAGTTTGGCAAGTTTGCTGTCAATTATGTTGAAACGGTCGGTATGTATTGCGTCAGATAAGATGATTGAAAGTAACTCAACCAAAGCTCTAACTTACCACCAAGATCAAAAAAGGCCGTTAAGGCAGCTATTGCTGAACTTAAACGACCTTTTTATTGAATTTTGATGAAGCTAAGACGATATCAACTCAGTCAAACTCACTTATTTTTGAAGTTGCTCTTTAGCTGCTTCAACCTTAGAGAAATCTAAGCCAAGCTCTTCAACGGCTTCTTTGATTAGCGCAGGGTTTTGCATTACCTGACCCATAAGCATTTGAAGCTTGTCTTGTGGTAAACCAAGTTGGCTGATCGTCGCCATTGCTGCAAGAGGGTTTTCAGTCAACGTTTGGAATAGCTCGCTGATCTGTGCGTCGCTAATATTGTTCTCTTTCAACATTGCTAGAATCGGGTTCATCTTTTTACCTTTGAAACACTAAATAAAATAGGAGCACAGCATACCATCTAGCTGTGCTCGATTGTACTAGCAACTTATACTTTGCCTACTGTGAAGTAACGTGAAACCTAGCGAGACTCTAACGGGTAAGAACGGTAGCTCCACATCCCGTAAGTTCTAAGGGCATCACGGTAGATACCTAGTAGCTCCCCATCACTTGCTTTCTTAAGTTCTGAAAGTGGCTTGTCTGGGTAAGAAACCGTATCGAAAGTAATGCCCTGAGGGCCGGTTTGCCAGCTTGCCACTTCAAACAGAGTTTGACCACGGCGAACGTGGCTTGCCGAGCTAATAATCGTCGCGTGTTTAATGTTGTGGCGAGCTAACGCATAACTACTGAACAAGGCATTGCCAACCGTGCTAGTCGCATAGTTTTCTTCAATGATGCGATCTTTGCTTACCCCTTTATCGATAAGCCAGTCCGCCATCAACTTGCCTTCAGTCTTGTGGTTCTTCGGCACGCCACCCGTTAACACGATCATCGCATCCGGATTCGCTTTAGCCATCGCCAATGTCGTCTCAAGACGCTCAATCAAGATCTGATGCATTGAGCCGTCTGGATTCAGCGCATAACCTAGAGTAACGATAGCGCCGTGATCATCAAGCAACCCTTTGTCCGCAGATTCTTTAAGCGGTGTTTCTAGCACGCGATCGACCGTAGCAAAAATGCGTTTGATGTCTTCTGCTTTACCTTTGTTCAGGCTTTCCAGTTTCTCCATGTGCTTATTGGATTCACTTTCATTGCCTTCAAATCGCTGCCAAACCGCAAGGTAAGCATGAAGATCAACATCGTCTGGTGCAACCGTCAGCGCTTGCTCAAACAGCTCAATAGCGCGCTCTGCATTCTTGTTGTAGATCTGAGCGTTCGCTGCCGAGATAAGCAAATCAGTACGGTAAGGTTCTAGTTGGTAAGCTTCTAACAATCGGTTAGTCACAATTTCCATGTTGCTTGGCATTTTAGCCGTAAAGCCCGCGTGAGAAATTCTTGCCGGAGACTTAAACGCCTGCAACGCATCAAGAAGTAATTGGTCGACAACTTGTCGCTTAGTCACCAACTGCGCGTAATCCGCAGAAGCCTGTACTGCGCCGTCGTTAGCAGCAAAAGAATAAGATGTTGCGCCAAAAGCCAGCATGCCACCAAGAGCGAGGGCGATAATGTTCTTTTTCATGAAAAGATCCTGTGTCGTTAAGTGTTCACATCAGATTTGCTCACCAATGTAAGTCCCTAAGATTAAAAAACCGTGAAGCACACCTTAATCTCTAACGTTTATATTCATTTGTTGCATAAGGTGTGGCAGCAGATCACGATTTTGAACTTACCAATAAGCCTGTGCATCCAGATAATTCTGGTTTGAACCAGTGCTCAACGTTTTTGTTGGAATATCTGACTGCGGATTTCATACGCCCTATCCCGCCAAAAACCACCCATCACAAATCCGAACTCCGCATAAAGCAACGAATCAAAAAAACCACTTTAAGCTCATTTTTTCAACAACTTAAAATCCAACACACTGAATCGCGCGATTTTACCCCTCGCTCAAATAACGAGGTCTTCAACACATAGAGTTGGAATGCGAGTCAGAAGATCTTCAAATAATTCAAAATCAACCATTGAACGATCGTTCAAGTGGTGCTTTAATAAATGATCAATACAAGGAGTTACCCCATGCTTAAGTTCTATTTTCACCAAACACCAAACCCAATGAAGATCGCTCTGTTTTTGGAAGAGACAGGCCTAGATTTTGAACTTGTTCCTGTCGATACCTTAAAGGGTGAGCAGCATTCAGCGGAATATCGTTTAATCAATCCAAATGGCAAAACGCCTGCGATTGAAGATGAAGGACAACGTGTATTCGACTCTAACGCTATCCTTCTGTATCTCTCAGAGAAAACAGGCAAGCTTGGCGGTCAGCCAGAAGACAGAGCTGAACTACTCTCTTGGATGATGTTTATCGCGAGTGGCCTTGGTCCATATTCAGGCCAATCGGTACACTTCCGCCATGCTGCACCAGCAGGCTTAGACTACGCTGTGAACCGATACCTACGTGAAGCACAACGTCACTACGAAGTGTTAGAGAAGCATATGGAAGGTCGTGAGTTTATCGTCGGAAATGAGTACACGATTGTCGATGTCGCTGCATGGGGCTGGATTGATAAAGCACCTGTCGTGCTTGGTGAAGAAGGCTTAGAACCTTACCCGAACTTGAAGCGCTGGTTCGATGCAATCAACGTCCGCCCTGCTGCACTGCGTGCTCGCGAAATCGGCAAAGGCATTGAGTTTAAAACCGAACGTGATGAAGAAGCGAAACGAGCACTGTTTCCTTCGAATTTCCCAATCAACGAATAATTCAGCATGAAGTAAACGATGTGGAGCGAAAGCTCATTACTGGGCGAGCTATCTAAAAATCAATAGTATTGTTTCTATTAACTGATACCACACTAGTTAAAATATCAATACTATTGATATGCTATATACCCGTTCAACTTGAAGATGCAGGCTTGAGAACTTGAAAGTTATCATTAATTCGAGATGTCAAAGAGCCTGCGATCTCTGGAAGAGTCACAGTAAAAAATTGGTCTATTGCCGCCTTGAAATCCCGTTTGCTTTTGAAGTAAACGTTGTTCCTCGACTTCTCATTCATTACTTTCCATAGCCGCTCTATTGGATTCAGGTTTGGGCTGTAAGGTGGAAGATAATGCAGTTCAATATTAAGGACAAACGCCGCATCTCTGACCAAGTCACTGCGGTGATATCCCGCACCATCTAAGATGATATGAAGCTTATGGGCTAACGGATAACTCTCTCTTAACTTACAGAAGAAGTGAACAATCGTTTCACTGTTAATGCTCTCATAATCATGAACAATAGTCGCCCCAATATCTGACAGGTTCAGTGCGCCAATAATGTTCAATCGGCTACGATTTCCCGTTGTTTCAATCACTTTATCTTTACCAGTTCGTATCCAACCATGAGATATTTTTGTTGATAAGGTTGGGTGAACAGCGTCGATAAAAACTATCGTTTCATCCTTGCCACAGCTTGCCTTTAGTGCTTCATAAGCATCTATGAAGCTTGTTGTTTTGCTTCATCAAACTTGTGTGGGACGCCTTTCGGCTGCTTGTAGCTAAAGCCATTGTGGTGAAGCCATTTGTTCATACCAGAAACCGTGTAATCAAGTCCAAATGTCTCTTTAACATAGGCGACAATTTGATGAGTATGAGAATAGGTTTTCTCAGTCAAATGCTCGATTAGGTGCATGGTTTGAGTAGCAGAAAGTTTACTTTGGCTTCCGCCATTTTCAGGCTTAAGTTTTTCAGAAAGAACGTAGTCACTGAGGTGACGTGCAACGGTCGATTCATGAATACGAAGAGCTTGTGAAATCATAGTCTGACTCCAGCCTTCAGAAGCTAGCAAAACAGCCTTAATACGGTCGCAAACTCGACTGTCACGTTCATTGTCGTGCATTTGTTCGAGTTGTAGTTTCTGTTGAGGAGTCAGTGTAATTTTCATGGCTCGTAGCATGATCCTGATTCTAAAGAAAATCAAGCATCTTCAATGATCAGGGGTATATATGAACGAAAAAGATAATATGAACATGGGTCGCCGCAAAGCACTAACAACATTGGCTGCTACCGCTGCATCGATTCCATTTGCAAAATCCATTGCTGCTGATTTAGCAGAAGTCTCCAGTACGGTGAACATTTTACCTAATGAAAAAGGGCCTTTTGATCCCGTCATTAAAGGGGGGCGCGTTATCGACCCTGAAACGAAGCTTGATGCAATTCGATATGTTGGTATTAAAGGCAATAGAATTGCGGCGATTTCGGAAAGCCCACTTCAAGGCGATAAAGTGATCGATGCGACAGGTTTGGTTGTATCACCAGGCTTTATCGATTTGCATGCCCACGGTCAACAAATCATGGGTTCATGGATGCAAGCGTTTGATGGTGTCACCACACAGCTTGAACTGGAATCAGGTCTTTTCCCAATTAGCGATGCTTACAACCACGTAGCCAAAGAAGGGCGACCTACCAACTATGGTTTCGGTGTTGCATGGAGCTTCGCCCGAGCGGTAGTCATGGATGAGCGCGTTGGTAAGCCTGATGGCACCCTGGCATGGTTTCAAAAAGCCTTTACTTTTGATGGTTGGCAAAACTCCATTCCGAATCAGGAGCAATTAGACGAAATATTGAAACTGATTGAAAATGGTCTGAATGAAGGTGGACTCGGGATTTCAATCAATGCGGGCTATGCACCAGGAATGGGACGCAAAGAGTATTACCAACTGGCTGAGATGGCGAAAAAATACGATGTCGCCACCTACACGCACGATCGTTATATGAGTGTTTTGGAACCACAAAGCTCCTTTGAAGCCTTAGGTGAACAGATTGGTCTTGCAGCCATTACCGGTGCCCACATGCACGTGTGTCATATCAACAGTGTGGCCGGACGCGATCTTAAAGCGGCGACTGATTTACTTAAACAAGCTCAGTCTAAAGGAATTAATCTCAGCGTTGAGTCATATACTTACGGTGCTTTCTCGACGGGTATTGGTGCCGAATTCATGCGTGGCCCAGATTGGTTAGCTCGTTTCGGTGCTGATGATTACGCCGCGGCTGAGTTTAACGGCAAACCGATGAATGAAAAATCATTTCACGAACTGCAAAATGCCCAGCCAGGTGCGCCGATCATCTTCCATTTCTTGCGCGAAGAAGAGTCACAATCGGATCAAGAGTTGCTCGACCTTGCTGTCATGTACCCTGGCGGTGCTATTGCTTCTGATGGTATGCCATGGTTCCGCATGGATGGCTCTATCATTGAAGAGGATATTTGGCCACTGCCTGATAACATTTTCAGTCACCCTCGCTCAGCAGGCTGTTTTTCTCGCTTGTTCGCTCGCTGGGTTCGTGAGCGCGGTGTACTCTCACTAGTGGACGCCATTGAGAAAACCACGTTGATCCCTGCGAAAATAGTTGAAGGTACCGCTTCACAGATCAAGAAAAAAGGCCGTATTCAGGTCGGTTGTGATGCAGATATAACCATGTTTGATCTTAACATCATTCAAGACAACGCTAATTTTACCAACCCTCGTCAGACATCTTCTGGACACAAATACGTTATGGTTAACGGCCAATTGATTATTGATGATGGTCAACGTGTCGAAGGTAGCCTACCTGGTAAAGCCATTCGCAACGTGTAACCCCAATACATAATGGCGGAGCATACGCTCCGCCATAGAATCAAATAAGAGAAATCGATGAACAATAAAGCCATCCCTGTCACCATTTTGTCGGGCTTTTTAGGTGCAGGCAAAACCACTCTACTCAATCACATATTAACCAATAAGCAAGACCTTAAAATAGCGGTTATCGTCAACGATTTTGGCTCTGTAAATATAGATGCTGACCTAGTTAAATCACAAGATGAAACGGTAATGCAGCTAGAAAATGGCTGTGTCTGCTGTAGTCTTGCAGAAGGGTTAATTGTTGCAGTCATGCGCATCCTCTCGTTGGAAGAGCGCCCAGACCATATCATTGTTGAAACTTCTGGTATATCTGAACCGCTTGATGTAGCGAGAAAATTTGAAGATGACGAGCTGAAAAAATTGGCCCCGATCAACGCGATTGTGACGACAATTGATGCAGATAACATCCTGCAGTTAGAAGGACCTATGTTGGAACTTGCTGTACAACAAATTCTCGTAGCAGACATTATCTTAATCAACAAAACGGATCTCGTGTCGGCGGATCAGTTAACTCAAGTCCATAGCTGGTGTAACGAGCGCAATGCGGTCGCAAAACGATTAGATGTCACCTTTTCACAAATCGACTTACCGATTATTTTCGAAGGCTCTACTGACATTGATCGCATACTCGCCAGTAGCACGACCAATTCCACTCCAGCGTCTAGCCTGCTTAAGCATAACTTCGAAACCTTCTCATTTGAGACGGATAAAGTCCTATCGATGCAAACGCTACACCCGATACTCGAAAAGCTCTCTTTAGATATATATCGTATGAAGGGAATTTTAAACCTTGCTGAGCGCCAAGACAGACAATGCATTTTTCAATGTACAGGCCAGCGTGCCAGTATCGTCGTTGGGGATGAATGGCCGAATGGAGAGCGTGTCTCTCGTCTTGTCTTTATTGCTCCCAAAGGTGTGCTCGATAAAGAACATTTGACCGAAATTATCAATCAGTCAGTAGTTCAGTAGTTCAGTAGTTCAGTAGCGCTACAATACATCAATTTTAGCTCACATTATCGTTGCCTTCACCAAAACGGTGAAGGCCCGATCCTTTCAACACGTTGGTTAAAAATCGCTTGATCTCCGGGCTCATAGTGCTTCGAAAGCGGGTTTCACCATCAGTGCGGTAGTAATGGCTAAGTCGCTGAATCGGCGAGGTTTACCTTGTTTGTTTTGCTTCCACTCGACTATTGCTTCCTCATCAATCCAAAAGGTCAGAGAACCACGGTTGATCAAGGCTCTATTATACTGTTTCCAATTGGTTGTTTTGTAACGAGGTTTAGGCATGAGACTACGACGATTGATGGGTGTAGCCGATCAGATCGTAGCTTCTTGATTTAGTTCCATCGATTTAAGCAACAAAGCCCCGCTCATTGCCCGATGAAGAGTGCGATACCGTTCACAACCCAAACTATGCACTCATCATTGATATCGCTAACAATCGCTTATGACGGATGAAATACATCGAATGGGCTGCTTGTACCTTTGCTAAGCTCACTAGTGTCAATTAGCCATGGTGGTGTCCGCAGTCTGAGAACTGATCCATTGCCGTGTGTAGGCAGCATTCATAGTTTGACAACTGCCCATCATTTAGAATCCCGCGAGGATTAGTGTCTGTGTCATTCAACGACACGTATTCGCGTCCCGCTTTTTTAGCAATAAACTCCTCTTTGGTTTGACGCAGTAGCTCAGCATCGGTCAACAACTCAAGACCTTGAGCAGCCAATACTCGAGCAGCTTGTAGGCCAGATTTTTGGCCGATGCTCATACCATTACACGCTGTACAGCCCCATTGGTGTGGTGGAATACCTTTTGGCCAAGAAGCGAAAATCACACCCATTGTTGGCACATTCCAACTGATATCACCGACATCCGATGAACCACCCACCTCAAGACCAAACTGTGGCTCCATAACATCGGTTGCAAGTCCTAGCTCTGGTTTACCCATTTCTTTTTGGATTGCCTTGGCAAATTGTTGCTCTTCTTCGCTCCAATCAATTGGGAAGTAGCGTTTAAGATGTTTAGTAATACTGCCTGCAAGGACATCATTCGGCAGACAGTCATAAATTCCACCTAAGTTTGTCATTTCAGATCTTGTTTGTGTTGCCATTGCAGCACCTTTGGCAATATCTTCCAGCCAATCTTTGTGCTTGCGAATGTTTTCGGCACTCTTGCCGCGATAACGTACTAGTACTTTGGCATAGTCTGGCACCACGTTCACCGCAGAACCGCCGTTAAGAATTTGATAGTGAAGACGGCTAGTCGGCTCTAGTTGCTCGCGCATCATGTTGGCAGCCACAATAAACACCTCCGCTGCGTGCAGCGCACTGCGCCCTTCCCAAGGGGCTGCTCCAGCATGGGCGGTCACACCGTGCCACTCAAAGATAAGATCAATCGAAGCTGCAGAATGGAAGTTGATGGCCGTATTTACCATTGCCGGATGGTTGTGGAGACAAACATCTAGCTCATTAAACAGACCTGTCGCTGCCATGTAGTTTTTACCATTAAGCGCTTCTTCAGCAGGGCAACCGTACACTTTGATCGTGCCAGGAATGTTCTCTTTCATCATATGGTTTTTTAACGCGATGGCCGCACCAATAGATGAAGAACCAATCAGGTTATGACCACAGCCATGACCATTGGTATTGCCATTTTTTGCTGGTTGCTTATAAGGTACGGTATCGTTGCCAAGGTCGGGTAATGCGTCAAACTCAACAAGATAGCCAATGATAGGTTTACCTTGTCCCCAGCTCGCCACCCATGACGTTGCTAGATCTGCCACATTTCGCTTCTCAATAGTAAAACCATGTTGCTCTAGTACCGCACTTTCTAGCGCCGAGCTTTGGAACTCTTCATAGCTGAGTTCAGCGAAGTCCCATACATTAGATGCCATGTCCCAAATAACTTGCTCAAGGTTAGTTACTTCCTGATCTAGTTTGGTGTAGTTCGTCATTGTCATATTCCTAAAAGATTAAGTTAAAAATATTTCTCATTGCGCTTATTTTTTGGCTTTCCCGAGAACTTGTGAATAATCTTATCCTCTTTTTTTAGCAACAATAACTACCATAAGACGGACCAAGCACTTCAAAAAGAGCTCGGGCAGGCTTTGTTGTTTCTACGTTTTCACCTAAGGCTTACTCAGAACTGGCGCGATTTAAAGCCATGTTCCGTAAACTAAAAGAGTTGGGAGAATGGAAAGGCCCAAACCCATTGGGAGAAGTAAAGCCATTCAAAGACCATGAGCGCACCATGGCGTTCTTGCAGAAAGAACAAATTTAGCTGTTGCTCATAGACAGGATCTTAAGAGCTAACTTGTTTATTTAGATAGAAAAAAGGCTTCATTTATGATCAGATAATCGTCGCCAAACAAACTACCTACATCAAT